>JAKBCX010000127.1 GCA_021807465.1 Pseudomonadota bacterium
AGCGCCGCCGCGGGGCTTATATCCGCCCCACCTGTGCCTATAGCCAGCACCAGCTCTACCTCGTGGTGCAAATTCTCCGTGGCGGGCGGGTATGGCGTGTCCGCCCCGCCGGTTACAAGCGCATCGGCTGGCTTGGTGAAGAAGAAAGGCGGCTCGCGCTCGGGGTTGCCGCCCATCTCGCGCGCATGCGCCGCGTAGTTGCGCCCCACGCAATACACGCGCCGCACCGGAAACAACCCGCCCCCCTGCACGGGCACGGCAATCTGCGGGGGCGATGAGACAATGTAACTGTCCATTTCATTACTCCGTGTAACTTGGATGACGGCAACGCATAGGTTATGCTATCTCCATGAAAACCATACGCACTGCGATCGCCTCAATTGCAATCCTGACTCCTCTCGCCGCCATGGCCGCCAGCAGCCCCACGCCGCTAGGGCCGAATAAGGGCGTGTACGGAGACTGGATTGCCGCCACTTACGGCACAGGCAGCAGCAAAATTTGCTATGCCTTCACTAAACCCATGCACAGCAGCCCGGTTCTTTCCCACCGCGGCATGCCCATGCTCACGGTTAGCGAGCGGCACGGCTCGCGCGATGAAATTTCCATCACCCCCGGCTATGACTACCCGGCCAAAGCATCTGTAACCATGCACGCGGGTAAAAGCGCAATTCCCTTCTATGTGCAGGACAATATCGCCTTTACCGGGCATGTGCCGGACGCTCTGGCTGCATTCAAGCGCCAGAACACAGCAACGGCCACCTCGTCTGGCCCCAGCGGCGTGAGAACCGTAACCGACTCCTTCTCGCTGCGCGGCTTTACCGCCGCCTATACTGCCATTGTGAAAGCCTGCCCGTGAGCGACCTGCTCCTTCCCGCCGAACGCGAACGCATCCTCGCCAAAGCCGCGCATTTCTCGCCGCCAGATTACGTCCTGCCGGACGGGCGGCGCGACCTCGTGGGGCTTTCGCGCGAGGAGCTGGCGGCGGAGATGGAGCAGATCGGCGAGAAGCCTTTCCGCGCCAAACAGCTTTGGCACTGGATATACCATCAAGGCGCGCGCGATTTCGCCGCCATGAGCAGCATCGCGCGCCCCTTGCAGGAGAAGCTGGCGGAAAAATTCGTCATCGGCCGGCCTGAAGTGGCGTCTGACCAGCTTTCCAAGGACGAGACCCGCAAATTCCTCTTCAAATTCCGCGACAGCGAGGCAGTGGAGACCGTCTATATCCCCGACCGGCAGGAAGATCGCGGCGCTGTTTGCCTCTCAAGCCAGGTGGGCTGCACCCTCTCTTGCCGCTTCTGCCATACCGGCACGCAGCGCCTGGCCCGTAATCTTTCGGCGGCGGAAATCGTCGGCCAGTTCATGGCCGCGCGCGATGCCTATGGCGAATGGCCAAGCCCCAAAGGCGACACGCCGCGCTTGCTCTCCACCATCGTGCTGATGGGCATGGGCGAGCCGCTTTATAATTACGAAAACGTCGCGAAAGCGATGAAGATCATCATGGATGGCGAAGGCATCGCCCTCTCCCGCCGCCGCATCACCCTCTCCACCTCCGGCGTGGTGCCCATGATGGACCGCGCGGGTGAGGAACTTGGCATCAACCTCGCCGTCTCGCTGCATGCGGTGCGGGATGATTTGCGCGACGAGCTGGTGCCGTTGAACCGCAAATACCCCATCAAGGAACTCATCGAAGCCTGCCGCCGCTACCCCGGCGCCTCCAACGCACGGCGCATCACGTTTGAATACATTATGCTGCGCGGCATTAACGATTCCGAGGCCGAAGCCCATGAGCTGGTCCGCCTCATCGCCGGCCTGCCCGCCAAGGTGAACCTTATCCCCTTCAACCCCTGGCCCGGCAGCGCCTACCAGCCCAGCACGCCGGAAGCGCTGAAAAAATTCGCCGCGATTGTGATGAAGGCAGGCTATGCCTCACCCATCCGCACCCCGCGCGGGCGCGATATTTTGGCCGCGTGCGGGCAGTTGAAGAGCGCTGTGGAGAAGGGCAAGGCGGCCTAAAAGCCGTTTCAACAACCGCCTTCATGCCATCGTGCGGCGCGACGGCCCGCCCTCGTAGTTGAGCAAAATAAAATCGGACGGCTGCCCCCATCCGGTCACATTTCATCGCAAAATAAACGGCAAATTGCCCCAAACCTGCCATATCCGGCCCAGACATAGGGGCGCGCCGCTTGAAGCGGCGGCGCGCGGGCCAACATAGCCGGCAGGAGAATAATATGGGTGTGTATCTCATAACCGGCGGCGCCAACGGGCTGGGGGCGGAAATTGCCCGCAAGCTGCACGGCGCTGGAAATTCCATCCTGTTCGCCGATATCGAGCGCGCATCCCTGCCTGGCGTGCGCAGCGTGATGTGCGATTTATCGGACGAGGCGCAGATCGCCAGCCTTATTCTGGGCATCGAGGCCGTGGAGGGCCGGCTGGACGGGCTGGTCTGCCACCCAGAGGGAGATGATCTCACCGCCACCAGCAAGCTGATTAACGCCGCCGCCGCGCTGCTGCGCCAGCCGCGCGGCGCCGCCGTGGCTGTGCATGCCAATGGCCCAGGCGCCCTGCCCGAACTCACGCGCACACTGGCACGCGATTTGGCGCCGGACATCCGGGTGAAGTGCTTCGCCCCGTTTGGCGCGGAGCATTTCAACAGCCTCGCCGCGTATCTTATGGGATGAACGAGGCGGTTATTCTTTTCCCTTGACTTAGACTGTATTTAGATATATCTAAACTGTATCTACAACGCATTCAGGAGAATAAATTGCGTTTATTCAAGCAGATGGGCCGTCATGGCCGTCACCACCAAATGGGCGATGCCCCGTTCGGCCCCCAGGCCGAGGGCGAATGCGGCCAGCGCCGCTTCATGCGCGGCGAGGGTCATCACCGGCATTTCGGGCGCGGCGGCCGCGCCGGGCGGTTTCTGGAGCATGGCGATTTACGCCTGCTGGTGCTGCACCTCATCAGCCAGGAGCCGCGCCACGGGTATGAGCTTATAAAGGCCATCGAGGATTTAACCGGCGGCGCCTACGCACCCAGCCCCGGCGTGATCTACCCCACCCTCACCATGCTGGAAGAGCTGGGCCAGGCGGAAGCCACAGCCGAAGGCAGCAAGAAGCTCTACCGCATTACCGAATCCGGCCGCGCCGCGCTGGCGGAAAACCAGGCCGTGGTCGATGCCATCCTGGCCCGTCTGGCCGGGTCTCCGGGGCGGCAGGCGGCTTTGCCGGTTATGCGCGCCATGGAGAATGTGAAAACGGCACTGCGCCTGCGCCTGGGCGGGCGCGATGCCTCGCCCGAAACCCTGCGCCGCATTGCCGATACGCTGGACGAGGCCGCCCGCAAGATCGAGGAGCTGTAAGCCATGAACGCCACGGCCCAGATCCCCACACCCAACGCCAAGCGTTATCTCGGGCAGTTCGTGAAGCATTTCGCCCATAAGCTGCCCTTTGTGCGGCATGAAACCAACGAGCATGGCGAGGTCGAGTTCCCGCTCGGCCTCTGCACGCTTGATGCCGATGAACTGAGGCTTTCCATCATCGTCAACGCCAGCACGGAAGAGGACATCAACCGGCTGAAAGACGTGGTGGACCGGCATTTGCTGCGCTTCGCCTTCCGCGAAAACATCAGCATAAACTGGCAGTAAACCGCATTCGGTGCTACCGGCGCGGCGTGAAGAAACTTCTCAACTCCGCGCCGGCGCAGCGCGCCCTCACCTGGCTCCTCACGCAATATGTGCGGCTGGTGATGGCAACGCAAAACTGGCGCGTGGAGGGGGGCGAAAACCTCCGCATCGTGGCGGATGATGCCCCCCGCATCGCCGTATTCTGGCACGAGACCCTGCCGGCCATACACGCACTGGCGCGCGAGGCGCGGAAAGCCGGCATGACGCGCCCCTGCGTGGTGCTGGCCAGCCGCCACCGCAACGGGCAGTTAATCGGCAACATCATGGTCAATCTCGGCATGGAGCAGGTCTCCGGTTCCACCAGCAAAGGCGGAGCCGCGGGCTTGCGCGCGCTGGTAAAGGCGCTGGAAGAGGGCAAGAACGCCGCCCTCACGCCCGATGGCCCACGCGGGCCGCGCCATGTGGCCGCCCCCGGTGTGGCGCAGCTTGCCGCCGCCACCGGCGCGCTGGTGCTGCCCTGCGCCGCCGCCACATCCCGCGCCATCACGCTTAAAAGCTGGGACAGAATGCGCCTCGCTTTGCCTTTCGGCCGTGGCATGGTGGTGGTGGGTGCGCCCATATCCGTGCCACATGAAGGCTGGGAAGCCTCGCTGCCCATCATCCAGGCGGCGCTAAACGCGGCGCTGGAGCGCGCCATGCCATGATGCTGCGCCTGTACGCCGCCGCCGCCAGCCTCGCCCAGCCCAGCCTGCGCCGCATGCTGCTGCGCCGCGCCGCCAAGGGCAAGGAAATTCAGCCCCGCCTGGCCGAGCGCGAGGGTATTGCCGCCATTCCACGCCCCCAAGGGCGGCTGGTCTGGGTGCATGCCGCCAGCGTGGGCGAGACGATGAGCGTGCTACCCGTGCTGCACGCATTGGCCGGGCAAACCAATATCCTGCTCACCACCGGCACCGTCACCTCCGCCAAACTGGCTGAATCGCGCCTGCCGCCAGGCGCCATCCACCAGTTCATCCCGCTGGATGTTCCCGGCTGGACCATACGTTTCCTCACCCATTGGCGGCCCGATGTGGCGGTGTTTCTGGAAAGCGAAATTTGGCCCAATCTGCTGCAGGGCTGCGACACGCTGGGCATACCGCGCCTGCTGCTCAATGCCCGCATGTCGGACAAATCGGCACGCAACTGGCGCCGCGCCCCCGGCACGGCCCGCGCGCTGCTTGGTGGCTTCCGCGCCATCCTTGCGCAATCGGCGGGGGATGCGGAAAAATTCCGTGCCCTGGGCGTGGCGGTGGAGGAATGGGGCAATCTCAAATTCTTCGCCCAGCCCTTGCCGGTGGATGAAGCGGCGCTCGCCGCCCTGCACGCGCAAATCCCTGGCCCCGTCTGGCTCGCCGCCAGCACGCATCCGGGCGAGGAAGAAATCTGCGCCGCCGCGCACAACGCTCTGCTGGATGAATTTCCCAGCCTTATCACCATCATCGCCCCGCGCCACCCAGAACGCGGCGCCGCGGCGGCGGCGATAAGCAACAACGCCCCGCGCCGCAGCAAGGTCCAGCCGCCCGCGCCCGGCAAAATCTACGTGGCGGACACGCTGGGCGAGCTTGGCCTGTTCTTCCGCCTCGCCCCATTCGCCTTCATCGGCAATTCGCTAGAGGGCTTCGGCGGCCATAACATCATCGAGCCGGCATTGCTCGCCCGCCCTGTCCTCAGCGGTCCGCATCTGGAAAATTTCGAGGAAGCGGCCGCGCTTTTACGCAACGCCGGGATGCTGGAAATTGTCACGGACACAGCCTCGCTCACCGCCGCCGTGCGCGCCTGGCTGCGTTCATGCCCAAACGGCATGGCAGCCGCCGCTTGTTTTGCAAGCGCGGCGGAATTGCCACGCCGCGCCGCAAGCCTCATCTTGGGGCAAATACCATGAAAGCCCCATCCTTCTGGTCCACGCGCGGCCTGGCCGCCCAGGCACTGCGCCCATTCAGCCTCGTTACCCGCATTGCCACGGCGCGGCGGGTGCGGCGGCAAGGCGT
>JAKBCX010000128.1 GCA_021807465.1 Pseudomonadota bacterium
CACCGCCAGCAACGCCGCGCCGGGCGCCATTTCCGGCTTTGGTGGCATATCCACAAAGCCCGGCAAGCCAAGCGGCAAACTGCCTCGCGCCCGCCCATGCGCCGCAATTACCTGGTGCAGAATCCGTGCCGACTCCGCCAGCCCGCTGGCCCCCGCCAGCTCGCCCGCCACAATCACGCCATTGCTGCGCGCCGGCGGCACCGCATCCGGCTTCTGGGCCAGGGCGGCGGAAACGCGTGTAAGGGCCGCGCGCCGCAACCCTCGCGGCAAATACCGCCACACCGCCTGGCCCACAGACCTGAATCCCGCTGCCTCACCTGCCATATTGCTTCGTACGACAGACAAGCGTGGCAGCGTCAAGGGAATCCATCAAGACAAAATATACAAAAACGTGAAAACGCTCCTCAGTGCCGCGCCTGGCAATAAGCCGTCACATACGGCGCAAACGCCGCCTGCAAGGCGGGCAGGTTCAGCTTAAAGGAATCCAGCTTGTAAGGCGCATGCTTGGCGTAACCGCCGCGTGGCTTTTCATCCACCAGCCGACCCATGGCCCTGAACACCGCCTTCTCTTCCGGCAGCCCAAACCGCGCATATATGCGCGAAATCGCGGCCAGCGGCGCCGCCGTCAGCTCGTCGTAATGCACATGGCATTTGCGCTCGGGCGCCACATCGGCCCGATGGTCGAATTCCAGCAGCAGGTTCGCCCCCTGCATCCAGCGTTCCGCCACCTGCGCGCCAATCTCGCCCTGGTCGATATTCCTCAAAAACGGCCTACGCAGCACGGCGGTGAGATGCGCCACCGACCCCAGCACCGCAATCGGGTCACGATGCACAATCACAAAACGCGCATCCGGGTAGGCGCGCAGAATCGCGTCCAGCGTGAATGTATGGTCCGGGCATTTCAGCACCCAGCGCCCGCTTAGGCCCTGCTGCAGGAATTGCAAAAACTTCTTGTGGTACGCCAGCGCATCGTCATGCCCGTGCCCTTCCAGCCAGTTGAAATAGCTCGGCACGCGGTGGGTCGTGTCAAAGCGCAGGCTCTGGAACACATGGGCGGTAATTTCGCTGCATTCCTGCGGGCTATCGGCACTCGAGGGGTGCATATCCTCAAACCCCGGCGCCAGGCCCGAGAATAACGCAAATTGCCGGTCCACCGCCCGGGCGCCTTTGCTTTTTGCGGGGTCAAAATCCTTGGGCCGTGGCGCCGGAAACATGGTCTGCCAGTTGCGTGGAATCAGATTCTCCGGGTCCGCCGTCATCAGCCGGTGCAAATAGCTGGTGCCCGAACGCGGCAGGCCGAGAATAAAAATCGGCGCCTCAACCGGGCGTTGCGCCAGGGCCGGGTTGGCCGCATGGGCATCCGCCACAAGCTGCGCGTTTTTCAGCAGGCGCTTCACATCCCAATGCAGCGCCAGCTTACCGAACAAAGCCAAATCGGATTCCGCCTTTATCGAGGCCAGCAAACGCTCAAGCCCCTCGCGCGCCGGCGCGTCCGGCCCCGCATGGGCAGCGGCAATGAGCTTGCCAGGCTCGGACGAAGGCAGAATAAAATCGGGAACGGCAGGATCGGCAATACGTAACCCCGCCGCAATAACATCCATCACCCCCATATCAATGCCCTTTCCGCTCGATCAGCTCGATCTTGTAGCCGTCAGGATCTTCGATAAATGCGATAACCGTGGTGCCGAATTTCACCGGCCCTGGCTCGCGCGTAATCTTCGCGCCGGCCGCGCGCAGCTTTTCGCAAGCGGCATGAATATCGGGCACACCAAGCGCCAAATGCCCAAAAGCCGTGCCAATCTCATAACGATCGACACCCCAATTATACGTCAGCTCCAGCACGGTATGCGTCGCCTCATCGCCATAGCCCAGGAAAGCCAGCGTATATTCCCCAGCCGGAACCTCCGAACGGCGCAGTTCCTTCATGCCCAGCAACCCGGTGTAAAAAGCAACACTCCGTTCCAAATCACCCACGCGCAGCATGGTGTGAAGATAGGAAAACTCGCCGGCTGGCGCGCTGGAAACATTTTTCATGGAGCCGTCCTTAAAAGCCTTCACCCTATTTAGGGATGTACGCCCAGAAGAAAAATCCCCCCCGTGTCTGCAAATTCAATCATTTCTAATTTATTTGTCAGTAGTGACCCGCCTGCCTCAAACGCCACCCCGCGCAGCCCGGCCGCTCGCGCATGTTTCACGGTGGCCGTGCCCAGCGCAGGCAGGTCGGCACGGCGCTCTTGGCCCGGCTTGGCCAGCTTTACCAGCACGCCGCCCGGCCCAGGGCGCGTAACGGCGGGAATCCGCGCCAGCATGGCATCCGTGCCCTCCACAGCCTCCACCGCCAGCACAATACCTTGCTGCACCACACAGGCCTGGCCAATATCCGCCGCCCCAATCAGCTTCAGCACTTCCATGCCGCGTTGTATGTCTGCCATGGCCAGCGCATCTGGTGCCGTCCGCGTCAGCAGCCCCTCGGGCGCCAGCGCGTCGGTAAAAATATCATGCGCCCCCAGCATGGTGAATCCCTCTTCCGAGAGCACGCGCATAATCGCCGCTAACAGCCCGTCATCGCCCAAAAACGCCGCCTTGCCGATGCGCGCCAGCATCTTCGCCCCCTCGGCATCCGGCCGCAGAGAGAGAAATGAGGGCCGCTTCACCGGCCCGATCATCACCAGCTCGCTGCACCCCTCATCGCGAAACGCGCCGATCATGGCGCCAATCGCCCCCAAACGGAACACACGGTGCGGATACGGCGCCAGCACCTCAGGCTCGGCGAACCCCTCAATCCCAGCAATAAACACGCCGCGCCCGGCAGCCCGCGCCGCCTGCGCCACCTGGCCAGGCAACGGGCCGCCACCAGCGATGATTCCTAAAGGCGTCATGCGAATCTTCTTTTTCGAAACAAAGAAGCAAAAACCTTCAGCCCCAGGGCGCACACGCCCGCAAGGAAATTATTCTTCCTCGCCCGCAACATTGGTGAGAATCCCATGTTTGCTTGGCGTGGCGATAAAATCCAGCATGTCTTTAACATAGGGATCATTATTCTTCGCCGCCAGCGTGGCCACGCGCTCCGCAAACACGCCAGGGCTGGTGAACAGAAACTTATAGGCGTTGTTCACCTCATGCAGTTGCGCCTTGTCCAGCCCGCGCCGCTTCAGCCCAATCAGGTTCAGCCCCAGCAACTCGGCGCGCGTGCCAAACACGCGGGCATAGGGAATTACATCCCGCGTCACCCCGGTCAGCCCGCCCACCATGGCGCCCGCGCCCACGCGCACAAACTGCAACAGCGCCGCATTACCGCCAATAATAGCGCGGTCCCCCACCTCCACATGCCCGCCCAGCGCGACATTGTTGGAGATGATAACCCCATCTCCCAGCACGCAATCATGCGCCACATGCACCGTCGCCATCAGCAGGCAATCGGCGCCAATGCGGGTAATGCCCGTGCCGGTTACGGTACCGCGATGGATCGAGGCATGTTCCCGGATCTGTGTCCGGGCGCCGATAACGGTCTCCGTCTCCTCGCCCTTATACTTCAAATCCTGCGGCGCCAGCCCCACGGTGCAGAAGGGAAACAGCTTAACCCCCTCCTCCAGCCGCGTGCGGCCATCAATGGCCACATGCGAGACAAGCTCCACCCCATCCCCCAGCACGACATCCTTGCCAACCGTGCAGAACGGGCCGATTTTCACGCCCTGGCCAAATTCAGCCCCAGGCTCGATGATCGCGGTAGGGTGGATATAGGTACTCAAGCTCATCCCTGTATTCGCTATGCCGCCCCGCTCTACGCGGGGCGCGCCTGCCCGCCAAGTCAATCATTATTTCCGAATGTGTCTCCAGAAGCCTTTGATTGTGAAAGATTAGACAGGCTTCACATCATCCATAATCATGGCCGTGATCGAGGCCTCCGCCACCACCACGCCATCGACTCGCGCCACGCCATCAAAGCGCCAAACCTGGCCGCGGCGGCGCTCCTTTGTCAGCGTCAGGCGCAGCGTATCGCCCGGCACCACCGGCTTGCGGAACTTCGCGCCTTCGATGGACATGAAATACACCACCGGAATCCCCGCCTCCGGCCCCAGCGTGGCAATCACCAGCCCCGCCGCCGTCTGCGCCATGGCCTCCACAATCAGCACGCCCGGCATCACCGGATGGCCGGGGAAATGCCCCTGAAAAAACGGCTCGTTGATCGTCACGTTCTTTATGCCCGTGGCGGAATGGTCCTTGCGCACGTCAACTAGCCGGTCCACCAGCAGAAACGGGTAACGGTGCGGGATCATGGTGAGGATCTGCTTGGCCTCGATCAGTGCAATATCGACCGGGGGCAATTCAATCGTCTCGTTCATCATCAATTCCCTGTTTTTGGTCCTTTGCGGCCGGTTTGGGCCAGTTTGCGGAGGGTTATCACCTCTCGGAAAAAGCTCTTCACGTTCTGCGCCGGCGCGCCCAGCACTTCCTCGCCCGCCGGCACATCCTGCATCACGCCCGATTGCGCGCCGATGCGCGCCCCGGCGCCAATGTTCAGATGCCCGGTCAGCCCTGCCTGCGCCGCAATCATCACGCCCGGCCCAATCTGGGTAGAGCCGGAAACACCCGCCTGCGCGACAATAACGCTATTCGCGCCAATATTCACGTTATGTCCAAGCTGCACCAGATTATCGACATGCACGCCCGGCCCGATCACCGTATCCTGCGCCGAGCCACGGTCGACGGTGGTGTTCGCGCCAATTTCCGCGCCATCCCCAATAATCACCCGGCCCAGTTGCGGAACCGGCGTAAACCCGGCCTTGGAAATGGCAAAACCAAACCCATCCTGCCCAATACGCGCGCCAGGGTACAGCGTCACCCGGTTGCCCAAAATAGCATGGCTCAGCGTCACCTGCGCATGAATGCGGCAATCCTCGCCAACCACCACGCCCGGCCCAATATAGCTCAGCGGCCCAATACTGGTCCCGGCCCCAATCTCGGCCCCCGCGCCAATCACGGCATTAGCCCCCACCTGCACGCCCGGCTCCAGCTTGGCCGTGGGGTCAATCACAGCACTCGGATGCACCCCCGGCAGCGGCTCGGGAAACGGAAAGAACAAAGTCAGCACCCGCGCCCAGCCCACATAAGGCTCGGGCGTCACCAGGGCGATGCAGCCTTCCGGCACGCGCCCGGCAAAATCCGGGTGCAATATCACCGCCCCGGCCTTTGTTTCAGCCAGAAGCGGCGCATAGCGCTTGTTATCGAGAAAACTCACATCCTCTGGCCCGGCGCTTTGCAGCGGCGCCGCGCCCGATAATACCTGCTCCCCCGCCGCCACCTCGCACCCCAGCAGGGCGGCAATGGCGGCAAGGCTATGAGGCCCGGTGCGCGTGAAAAAGCGCGGATCACCGGGCTTTACACTCTCAGCCATGTTTACTGGCCAACACCCTGGTCAGGCTGGGCGGTGTCGTTGGGCGTATTGAAATCCGCCGGCACCTTCACGCTCGGCAGCAGCTTGTTCAGTTCCTTCACCGTCTCGTCCGTCAGGTCGAAAGCCGCCACGTTCAGCACCACCTGCTCGCGGTGCAGAATCAGGTTCATGCCATGGGCCTGCGCCTCCTGGCGGATAATGCCAATCAGCTCCGCCTCAA
>JAKBCX010000129.1 GCA_021807465.1 Pseudomonadota bacterium
GTCCCTTCCAGCGTTGAGCGAGCCATAACAAAGCTGCCAAGGGTTTGAAAGCGCAGGCAGCTTTAGCTTCCGTGTGATGCATATTGAGATGGGATGGCCGGGGGAGATAGACGGCCACACAAGCCCTTTTGGTCACGATGCGCGCTTCTCGCCACACGAGCGCATCGAGCTTGCGGGAGATACAGAACTACCCAAGCTGCTTGTTGACGATTGATCGCGATTGGGGAACTCTCGACCGGCTGTATCCGCGTGGTGCTGGGAGGAATACACATGGCATTGACCACACTCGATCCGAATACCGCCCTTATTATTGTCGACCTCCAGAAAGGCATCATCGGTTTGCCCCTCATCCACCCCATTGGCGAGGTGCTGGCGTGGTCGCGGGAGCTGGCTGATAGCTTTCGCAAACGCGGCCTGCCGGTCGTGCTTGTCAATGTCATTGGAGGCGCCCCAGGCCGCACGGAACAGCCAAGGCGCTTTAATGGTCCGTTTCCCGAAGATTTCACCGATTTCGCTCCCGAACTCGGCATGCAGCCTGACGATATTACCGTCACGAAGAGGACATGGGGAGCTTTGGCCAGCACGGATCTCGAAGTGCTGCTGAAAGCGCGCGGTGTCACCCAGGTGGTGGTCGCGGGTGTCGCGACCGCGACGGGGGTTGAGGCGACCGCGCGGCAAGCCTACGAGGCGGGCTTCAACGTCACACTCGCCCTCGACGCGATGAGTGATACGAGTTTCGAAGCGCATGAGTACAGTATAAAAAACGTTTTTCCACGGATCGGCGAGACTGGCACGAGCGCGCAGATTATAGGCCTTCTTCCGGCAGCGGGCATTTAAGACGGCCTGGATGTATCATCCCGCAATAAATTCAGGAATCGCCAGGCTGGGTGCGGCTGTCTGCCGCAAAGTAACTTAATTTGGATTCCTGCTCGTGAGCGGTAAGTCCAACCGCCGCTTCCGCGATTATACTGAATTGCCGCAGCGCGCCATTCAGTAGCCGCCCGGATGCTTGGTCTCCTGGTGAAACGGGCGGCGGCGGAAAATCCGCTGCTTTTCCCTGTATGATCGCCTTTACCTGGTCTTCGGCGGCGGTCTGAATAAACTGACGAAGACGGCTGGCCGTACGTGCCGCAATGCCCGGCTCTTGCGGCAATACCAACAGCAGCGCGGCAATACCGGACAGCCGGCGGGTGGAGGCGGCGATGGCCATGGCAGAGGAGATTTCTCCAGGCGGGTAGCGGCGCGGCTCGTTCATCGCCCGGCGCAGAGAGGCTTCGGCATTATTGCTCGCCAGACCAGCCAGCCGCCTGGCGTCTTCCGCCGTGCCAAGCGGTGCGTTGCCCAGCCAGGCATCGAGTGCCGTCAGCATAAACTGCGCATTTTCCCGCACGGCCTCGGCAAGATGGCGGCGCATGAAGGCGGATTCCCAGCTTGGCCACAACGTAATGGTGGCGAACATGCCAATGGCCGCGCCCAGCAAATTATATAAAATGCGCAGCTCTCCGAGCGTGGGCGGCAGCACCCCGCCATTCTCCACCAGCTCAACGAGGATCATGAAGAGGGGCGTGCTAAAGATGACATATACCGCGTAATTAACATTGCGCAGCCCCATGGCCATCAGGCTGAGCGGGACGACGGCGATAAGGCTCGCCTCTGGGCTGTGAAGCCAAAAAGCCGCTCCTGCGGCGATGAGGCCACCCAGCACCGTTCCGGCAACGCGCTGAATGGAGCGCTGCCATGTTGTGGACGGATAAGCCTGCAAAATCATTACCGCCGTGATGGTGATCCAGCGCCCCATTTCAATTCCAGAGGCTTTGATCAACATGGTCAGCGCCGCCCCAGTAATGGCGAAACGAGCGGCGTGGCGCAGAGATAGCGAATGGCCGGTGAGATTATTCCGCAGCGGGCCGAACCAGCGCACCAGCCATGGCGTTTCCTGGCCGGGTTGCTGGGCGGGAGTGGCTTGGCCATCTATCTGCCCTGGTGGAATGAGATGGCGCTGGGCGGTTTCAACCCAGCTGGCGGCGGCCCTTACCGTGGTGATGACTCCATCCTCGTCCTCTCCGGAACAGATGGACGGCAAAGGCGGAATGACCAGGCGGTGACCGGCGAGTGTCTGGGCAATGGCCTCCAGAGTTGCCGCCATCGGCAATAATTCTGGTGGCGGGGATGGCGCCGTATGCAGCGCCTCGCGCAATGCCAGCAGGGTGCGTAACAAGCCTTCGGCGTCGGCCAGCAGCAAGCTGCCATGTTGCGCGGCGCTCCAATGGCCGCGTGCGGCAAAAAGATACTGACGGGCGGACTCGATTGCTTCCCGCGCGGCGCCGCGCCGCTGTGCGGGCGGGCCGCCATGGGCGAGATCTCGCAGAAGCGCCGCTTCCGCCTGGAATATCGCGGCGAGGGCTGCTGGCAGCGCCGTTTCTGGCCGTTGCCGGCCAATGGCGAAAGCCACCGCCATCCCCCAGAGTCCGCCACCGGCCGTGAACAAGGCCATTTGTACCGCCGCCCCAGCGGAAGCTGGATGGCTGGCAGACAGCACAATCAAGACGGCAGTGGCGGAGAGTGTACCAATTGTCCCGGCGGTTTCGCCCCACACGCACGCCAGAATGGCCGGCAGGCACCAAAGCAGCGCGAACAAGCCCGACGGCCAGAGAAAGCCGCGCGCCAGCGTGGCAAGGGCGCATCCCACAGCGCTGGTGCCGGTAAAGGCGCCAAATGCGGCTAGGCGGTTGCGCGCAGGCCAGCCGGGGTCCACCATCGTGGCCCAGAATCCGATAAGGCCCGACCATGCTAGCATCGGGTTGCCAAACCACTGGGCGGCAAGCAGCGGAACGCAGCAGCCTGAACCGGCCATCTGCCGTAACCCCTTACCGTACTTGCTCGACTCGTTGCGGTTGTCGGTGTGCCCGGTAATCGCGTCGCGCACCTCAGGGTTCATTCCCGCGCTTCGGGCTTTGTCGATGAAATAGTGACGCCACGAATGGTTTGGGCTGATCTGTTTGTCAGTAATTTTAAGTTTTCCCCGGAGCCACCGGCTTACTAGCCTTTGTGCGCTATTGCCTCTGTTGCCGAATGTCTTATCGGGCTTGATATCTGGAAATAGTGCAGAGCCTGAGGGCAGTTGCGTCACATAGTTTGTGAAGCCTTCCGCCACAAGTTTCGGATGTACGGGCACCGTGCGCAATGAACTCTCGTTCTTTAGCGAACGCTGAGCTTCACCCGCCGCGCGTTTTTCGTCATCGTCATGGATACGCAGGAAAGGCTTGCCAGAGAGTATGATAAGATCGTCTTTTGTGCCTTGGCATACTTCAGACACGCGAGCGCCGGTTAAGGCCAGCACCCAAGGCAGCCAGCGGAGTGCGCCTTTTTCGTCCCTGGCGGCCCGTAGGATTTGCACCGCTTCATCGTCAGTGAAAGAGCGGCGGGTTGCCTTTTTGTTTCGTGCTTTCTTGGGCGGCAGGATGCCAGCGAAGGGGTTTTCCGCAACCTTGCCGTTGGACATGGCCCAGCGCCAAACCGCGCTCATCTCAGATACGTCGTTTGCGATGGTGGCTAGGCTCTTGCCGTTCATGCTGGCTTTCCAGCGCACAGCATCTGCCTTTGTAACCCTTCCAGCGTCACTGTGACCAAGGAATTTCGCTAGGCGCGCAGCAGTGCGCTGCCGGTCATAAAAGGCACGGGGTATAGGCTTTGCCTCTGGGTTGTGTCCGTTATCGTGTGCCCAACCCTTAACTATTTCATTCATCGGCACAGATGGCGCGGTTGTAGGGGCAGGGGCGGGAAGGCTTGGAATGGTCGGCAACACGGGATCGGCGGCGTAGTCTCCCGCCGCGCGGCGCGTCATCAAATGCGCGAAATCGATCTTCCTCTGCCACATCGCTTTTGCGATTCCTTTAATCGAATCTGAGTCTGCTAACACATTGTTTTTAATTAAAAGTTCTTCGGCCTCGGCAATGCTTGCCGCATCTGGCTTGTAATCGGCGGCAGTTTGGTCAGGAAATATGTCGCTTTGCAGGTCGGCCAGAAAGGCTTGCCAGCCTTCACCGCTGCCCGGACTGTCTTCATTGGCCGCAACTTCTGCCCTGTACCAACTGCCAACTATGGCGTGGACCTCCCGATTTGAGAGGTGACGGCTTCGCCCTTCATGGGCGGCGCGCACGGTTTCCAGCTTGGCCTGAAGGTCTGCCAATGCTGGCGCCGCCAAACGCAGGGCCTCCCTCTTATCCTTAGTTTGAAGGTTGGCAATAAACTCTCGGCGGACGCCATATAGGCGCGCAGCAGTGTCGCGCAACGGCTCAGGAATGGTGAGCCGCACGCGGTAAATTCCGCTCTTTGGGTGCCTTGTTGGCGCTGTCATCGTCAGGGCCATTCGTATCATGCTTTCGTATCACTAGAAAGCAGATAACCCTTTGATTTACAATAAGCATCTGGAAAGTCAGTGCTTTTCCAAGGGTTGGCTGGGGGACCTGGATTCGAACCAAGGCTGCCCGGGTCAGAGCCGGGAGTTCTACCGCTAAACTATCCCCCAACAGCGCGACAGGACGCGCGGTGCGGGGCCTCTAGCATCCCTGGCCAAGCCGGGCAAGCTGGCGGCGTCATGACAGTGCCACAAATTTTGCGCCATCATGCCGTCTGGTTGCGTTTCTGGCTTGCCCCACCCGGCTAAAGCGCGAATATATGCCTAATGGGCACGCTGCTAACACAAACGCCGCAGGAAAAGGCACCGCAGATGCGGCGTGGCGGGCGGCGTGCGCTGTTTGGCGGCATCGACCTCGGCACCAATAATTGCCGTATGCTGCTCGGCACCCCATCCTCCCACGGCTTCCATGTGCTCGACAGTTTTTCCCGAGTCGTCCGGCTGGGCGAGGGGCTGCATGAAACAGGCCGGCTTTCCCCCTTGGCCATGGAGCGGGCCATAGCCTCGCTGCGAATATGCGCCGAGCGGGCGCAGCGCTGGGCCGAGGCATCGGGCGAGGGCGGGGGCGGCATCAGGCTGCGCGCCATCGCCACCGAGGCTTGCCGCCAGGCCGAAAACGGCGCCGATTTCGTGGCCCGCGCGCGGGAAGTAACGGGCTTGCCCCTGGAAATCATCAATGCGCGCGAGGAGGCCGAGCTGGCCGTGGAAAGCTGCGCCTCGCTCATCGGCAAAGAGGTGCGCCGCGCCCTGCTGTTCGATATTGGCGGCGGCTCCACCGAAATTGCCTGGGTACGCGTGCAGCCGGGCGAGGCCCCGGCGCTTATCGGCTACGTCTCGCTGCCCATCGGGGTTGTCACCCTGTCCGAGCATTGCGCCGAGACCTGCTATACCCCCGGCGGTTTCACCAGGCTGGTCGATAACATCGCCGCCATGCTCCGCCCGTTCGAGACCGTGCACCGCATTGGCGAGGAAATCCGCCGTGGCGGAGTGCAGATGCTGGGCACCTCTGGCACCGTAACCACCCTGGCCGGCGTGTCGCTAAAGCTAGACCGCTACCGCCGCGGGCTGGTGGACGGGCTGGCGCTGGACCGCCACGCTGTGGAATCCGCCCTGGCCGAAACCCGCGCCTTGGGGCGCGACGGGCTGGCCCGCCACCCCTGCATTGGCGCCGAACGGGTGG
>JAKBCX010000130.1 GCA_021807465.1 Pseudomonadota bacterium
GCGTGTGCAAATCCTTGCCTTCGTTCATCCCCTCCACAGTGCGGTCGTGCACGTACTGCACCGCACCGATAATTCGCGTCACCTCGCGCTCGATATGCGCAGCACCGCTAATGGCCTCGTGGCCGGTTAGGATCAGCTCCGGCTTTAACGCGTGCAGCTTTTTCACGGATTCAATGAATTGCAGCGCCCAGCGCGGTTTGTCGCCCCGCAACGTGTTGAGGTTGGGATGATTGCCAAATACTGGCCCGAACAGATTGCCCACAATGGCAATCTTCTCGTCCGGCAGCCAGACGATAACGGCCGAGCGGGTCTCGCCGCCAGGCGTGGAAATGACCTCGAATCGCCGCTCGCCGAGCGTGAATTCATGCCCTTCATCGCCGATGAGCAGGTCAGGTGCCACCTCTCTGGTGGGTACAATATCTTCGCCCCGGCCAGAAATATTGCCAAAAATACGGCGTGAGCCACGGCGGTAATGCGGGCTGAGCGCCTCGTTATAGGCGCGCTCCCCGGGGTAGAGCCGGTGGGCGATCACGATATTATCCGGCGTTTTATAAACTTCCAGCCCGCCATACTGGTTGGCATGGCTCTGCGTGAGCACAATGGCGCGGATGGGCTTGGACGAAACCATGGCAAACAGCGCCTTGCCGCGCCTGGCATCGCCCAGCCCGCCGGCATTGACCAGCACGTCGCCGTCTTTGGTGGTAAGGAGGTAGGAATTGCCGATACCCCGGCTTTCATAAACCCCCGGCGCCCGTTCTATGGGTTTGTCTTGCCCCGCGCCGGATTGGATCATCTGCGCCACACGCAACCCTTGCGGTGATAGTTCTGGCTTTGTGGTCATACTGGTTTCCCTTGGGTTTTTCTATTTCAGGCGAAATCCTGGTCCACGCGCAAGCCGGTGCGCCTTGCCCTTCAGGGTAAAATGGCCAGGCGGCCATCTTATGGCTGGGGCACGATGCATTTGCACATTGCCACCTAATCATGGGACGTTTTTATGTAGGGGAAGATAGAGACAACCATTCGAGGAGACGCCTATAATGCAAGTGGCAACACTCCATGGCCCCGGGGATTTGCGGCTAACCGAAGCGCAGCGACCCGTGGCCGGTCCAGGAGACATCATCGTCAAAGTACGGGCCAGCGGGATTTGCGGTACGGATTTGCATTTTCGCCACATGGGGCCGCGTTTCGGTACGTCCATGCCGCTTGGCCACGAATTCGCCGGCGAGGTGGTGGAAGTTGGCCCGAATGTAAAAAGCTACAAGCTGGGCGATCGTGTGGCCTATAACTCTAACAACAGCCCGGCCGATATGGGGCGCGGCGGCGAATGCGGCGGCTTCAGCCCTTATGTTGTGCTGCGCGAGGTGGATGGGCACATGCAATCGCTCTGCAAGGTGCCGGAGGGTGTCAGCCTGGACCATGCGGCCCTGGTGGAACCGCTTTCCGTGGCCCTGCATGCGGTCAACCGCGCGGACCCCAAGCCGGGCGAACATGTTGCCGTGTTCGGCGTGGGGCCTATCGGGCTTGGCATTGTGCTCGGCCTGCGCCAGCGCGGTATTGAGAACATTATAGCCTTTGACCTCTCCCCGCTGCGCCGCGAACGCGCCCTGGCACTGGGCGCCCGTGCCGCGTTTGACCCGCGCGAGACGCCACCCAAGGACATTCTCCAGGAGTTGCACGGCGTGGAGAAAATCTGGGGCATCGATTATCCACGCACAGAACTGTACTTCGAGGTCAGCGGCGCGCCGGGCCTGCTCTCGCAGCTTGTGGATATGGCCAATAAGCGCAGCCGCATCATTACCGTCGCCATGCAGCGCCATCCTGTCACCATCGACGCTACGCGGCTGATGAGCAAGGAAGTCAGCCTGATCGGCGCTTCCGGCTACCCCACGGAATTTCCCGAGGTGATGGAAAAGCTGGCCAAGGGCGAGATCGACCCTGAAGCGATGATCACTCATCGCTTTTCCTTCAGCGACTTCCTTCATGCTTTCGAGGTGGCCGACAATGCCGGCGAGGCTGCGAAAGTGGTGCTCACCTTCGATTGAACAACAAGAACAGGCAGGAAAATGACTTTGACATTTGACGAAGTTGTAAACGCCGCGCGCGAAAAATCTGGCGCGCCAGATCCCGAAACCGATTCCTGGCGCGAGGGGCTGGAGATTCTCCTGGCCGACATCGCCAAGGCGGATGCGCTGACGGAGCGCGGCTGGGGAATTATGAAAAACCGCTATGTGGAAGCGCTGGCGGCGCGCATGCAGGTGGATGAATATATACGCAATAACCCGGCAGTCACGCGAAGCCCGGTGCAGCGCCCGGTCTTCATCCTCGGCATGCCGCGCACCGGTACGACGATGCTCAGCTACCTGATGGATGCCGACCCTGCCAACCGCTCCATCCTGCGCTGGGAGGCCTACCAGGGCGGCGCCCCGGCTGCACCCGGCGCGCTGAGAACCGACCCGCGCTGCTTGGCGGAATTAGCCAAGGATGAGGCGATGCTGAAAGCCAACCCAGCCATAGGCGCCGCGCATTGGGAGCCTGGCGATGGGCCTACCGAATGTGTGCATTTGGTGGCGCAGGATTTCCGCTCGCTGATGCTGGCCGTGCTGACCGTGACCCCAACCTACCATGACTGGATTTTGTTCACGGATATGGCAACAGCTTTCGAACATCGAAAGCATGTGCTGCAATGCCTGCAATCCACCAATGGCGGCCGCTGGGTACTGAAGATGCCATCCGACGCGCTCTTCATCCGGCAGATTTTCAAAACCTTTCCTGATGCTAAAGTGATCTGGACGCATCGCGACCCCTATGCCACCTTTGCCTCGTCGGTGAACATGCGCGGCAAGTCCCGGCTGATCTTCAACAAGGATTCCGGGCTTGAATATATGCACCAGTATTTTCCGCTGCAGATGGCGATGCACGTGGCACGCCCGCTGGAGGTGAGCGCCGAACGGCCGGAAGACATCTACCATCTTTATTACGATGACATGATGGCGGACCCGTTAGCCCAGATGAAGAAAATTTACGCGTGGCTCGGCGATGATTGGACCACCGATACGCAAAGCGGCATGGAAAATTGGCTGAAAGAGAATCCGCAAGGCCGCTATGGCGTGCATAAATACTCACTCGCTGAATGGGGCTTCACCAAAAAGCAGCTTGAACCCTACTTCTCCGATTATCTGCGCACACACCCCGTAGCCACCGCCCAGGAGGCTTAAGATATGACACGTGGACTTTTCGACCTTACCGGCCGCGTGGTGCTGGCCGCTGGTGCCAATAGCGGTATCGGGCTTGGCTTTCTCATGGGGTGCGCCAAGCAGGGCGCGGATGTGGTGGTATGGGGCCGCCGGGCAGACCGTAATGAACAGGCCTTGGAGCAGTTGAAAGCAGTTGGTGCCAGGCGTGTACATCACGAGGTTGTGGACGTGGCCCAAGAGCAGGCCGTGATCGATGCATTCGCCTCGTCGCTGGCCGCCATGGGGCGGGTGGATTGCGTATTCGCCAATGCCGGCTTCACCTCGCATGCGCCTTCGTTCCCGGACATGACGAGCGAGATGTACCACGAGCTGCTGAACGTGAATCTTCATGGTTCCTTCTATACGTTGCGCGAGGCAGCGCGGCACATGCGCGCGCGGGCGCAGGCGGGCGACCCTGGCGGTTCAATCGCCGTATGCGGCAGCCTCTCGATCTTCCAGGGGCGCCAAGGCATGGAACATTATGCCGGAGCCAAGGGGGCGCTGGCGGCCATGGTGAAGGGCATGGCGGTAGAGCTTGGCCAATATAGAATCCGCGTAAACATGCTCGCGCCGGGCTTCATCATGACCGAGATGACCGATAGCAGCCCGCAGAGCGAAGCTGTTGCCAAGCATTTCTCGTCCATCACCCCGCTGGGCCGGCCTGGTTACCCAACAGATATTGAAGGCCCTGCCGCTTATCTCGCTTCTGATGCCTCAGTGTTCCACACGGGGGACATTCTGGTTGTGGATGGCGGGCGGACGGTGAAAGGCAACTAAAGCTATTCTTTGTATGTGAACGGTTGAAGAACGCGGTTGCCCCTTTGTCGCCCTGGTGCGCGGCCCGCCGGGAGTTGGCTCACAAATCACTCCCGTGTATCTTGGCTATATGCTGGTTTCAGCCGGGGCACGGATAGCCAGCGCCAGGGTGTCGTCGGAGTGGAATGCGGATGGTGATGGGCGCAATCCGGTCAGAAGACCTGCTTACGGTGGAAGCACAGGCTGAAACCGAGGCAACGCGGGTGCAATTTGCGCGCTTTCATCTGGCCGGTCCGCTGGATGATCTTTTGCGGATTGGCGATGGCTACAGGCTTGATCTTGGCCTTACGCCCAGGCCGCAAGGGGCGCGTGCCCGTTATTGTGACCGCTGGGGCAAGAATCGCTTTGAACCCATCGGCCAGCTTTTCCTCATCCGCAAAGGAGAGCGGCTTCATGCTAGAAATGAAGCTGGTAGCGGCCGTACCCTGGTTTGCCATTTCCGGCCTCAATTTGTGGAGGAGTGGTTTGAGGATGGCTTGAAGTGGCCGGAACCTTGTTTGGAGGCCAGCCTCGATCTGAACGCCTCTCAGGTAAAACGCTTGCTCATGCGTATGGGGGAGGAAGTATTGCACCCGGGTTTTGCGCATGGAGTTATGCTGGATGCGATTGCTGTGCAGCTTGCGATTGAAATGCGCCGGTTCTTCGAGCGGATTGGCACAGAGAAGAGTGATTCGGGCCTCGCGCCATGGCGGTTACGGCTTATAGATGATCGTATATTGGATTTTGCTCAAATGCCGGACCTGAGCGAGCTTGCAAAGCTATGCGGTTTATCGGTTCGCCACCTTACCCGCGGGTTTCGCGTCAGCCGGGGCTGCTCTATTGCCGAATATATCGCAACGCGCCGCATCGAACATGCCAAGCATTTGGTTGTGGAGGGACACCCTATAAAATCCATTGCCTATTGCCTGGGTTTTGCATCGCCAGCCAATTTTAGCTGCGCCTTCCGTCGCGCCACAGGCCTCACACCGCGGCAATTTCGTGAGCATATGCACGCCACATATTAGGCAGCCCTCCCCAAACGGACATAGGGCGGGCAATGTCAGCTTGGCCCGTTTGCTTGCTCAAATGCGAAGCGGTCTCTGACATTTCATAATGTCAGAGACCGCGCCCCGTGTTGTGGATGTAGGCTTTTTTGCAGCTACAGGAAACGTAAAACCTTAAGCGGCATCATCCGAGCGGCGCTCGGCCTTCTTGCGCTCATGCGGGTCCAGATAACGCTTGCGGATGCGCACGGCGGAAGGCGTTACCTCCACCAGCTCGTCATCTTCAATATACGCGATGGCCTGTTCCAGCGACATCTTGCGCGGCGGGGTGAGAAGCAACGCCTCGTCCTTGCCAGCGGCGCGGATGTTGGTGAGCTTCTTTTCCTTGATCGGGTTCACGTCGAGATCGTTCTCGCGCGAATGCTCGCCCAGGATCATGCCGACATACACTTTCTCACCCGGATTCACGAACAGCACGCCGCGATCCTGCAACGAGAACAGCGAGTATTGCACGGCCTCGCCATCTTCCGAAGAGATGAGCGCGCCATTGCGGCGGCCTTCGAT
>JAKBCX010000131.1 GCA_021807465.1 Pseudomonadota bacterium
ACAGCCCTTTGAATCGGGCCGGCCCAGCCTTGGCTCCAAGTAATCAGGGTCGGTGGCGTGCAAAAGCAGGCGGATATCGCTCATCGCGCCATCGGCGCGCCACCCTTCCACGGCGGGCTGCCAGCCAAAATCCCACACACGGCGGCCTTTTATACCAAGGCCGCGTATATGGTTCTCGTTATACGTACCCTCGGCCCGGTAATCGAGAATGGCGGTGGTGTGCGCGAATACGCCGGTGGGCGTGATGAAATAGCCCCGCCGCCCGGCCCGGCCGGTGGAAACCTTGCCGCCGCCAATAACCTGCCAAGGGCTGTTCGGCGCCGCGAAAATAATCCGCATCTGCTGCACGGCCGGATTACGGTCCACCGCCACAACAAGCTGCGCGGTGGTAATGCGGTAGGGCGAGGCGGCGAATTGGGCCTTGGTGCGGCTGATCCAGAGCGCATCATCGCCATATATGGGCGATTCCGAGCCTGGAACATCCGCCGCGAGGGCCAGGCGCAGCGCCGTGATGTCTGGCGTGTAGTTCACGGCCACGGGCGGCGCGGGCTTTGGCGGCGCGGGCACGGGCGGCGGCTTGCCCGCGCAGCCGCCAAGCCATGCCAAGCCACATAACAGAACAGCCCGTTTGAAAAGCACACCCATGATGCAAAGACGCTAGCGCATGGCAGGCGCCAGGAGCATGCGCAAAATCAAGCCACGGGGCTTTCAGGCGGCGCCCACCTTATCTTCGGCCCCAATGCCAAGCTGCTTCAGCTTGCGGTGCAGCGCGCTGCGCTCCATGCCCACAAAACTCGCGGTGCGCGAGATATTGCCGCCAAAGCGCAAAAGCTGGGCCTGCAAATATTGCGTCTCGAACACATCGCGCGCCTCGCGCAGGGGCAGCGCCATCAAATCGGCCTGCGGGTCTATCGAGAGAGCGCGCGGGGCATGGGCGGCAAGCTCGGTGGGCAGATGCTCGGCATGGAACATGTCCTCCACCTCGTTGCTGCGCATAATCATCAGCCAATCCATAACATTGCGCAGTTGGCGCACATTGCCCGGCCAATCATGCGATTGCAGGGCGGCAATGGCGTCCGAGGCCAGCCTGCGCGCCGGCAGGCCCGAGATTTCCGCCGCGTGCTTCAGGAAGTTCTCGGCCAGCACGGGAATATCCTCGCGCCGCTCCTTAAGCGGCGGCACGCGCAGCGGCACCACGGCCAGGCGGTAGTATAAATCCTCACGGAATGCGCCTTCCGCGATGGCGGCGGTCAAATCCTTCGCCGTGGTGGCCAGCACGCGAATATCCACCTTCACCCGCGTTGTGCCGCCCACGCGCTCAAAGCTCTGCTCCTGCAACACGCGGGCGATGCGCCCCTGCGTTTCCATCGGCAGCTCAGAAACCTCGTCCAGCAGCAGCGTGCCGCCATGGGCGCGTTCCAGCACGCCAATGCGGCGCGGCGCGCCCGGGCCTTCCGCGCCCGGCTCCACGCCAAACAGCTCGGCCTCAAACTTCTCTGGCGCCAGAATGGCGCAGTTCATGGCCACGAACGGGCCATCTGCCCGGCGCGAGCGGGCATGGATCATGCGTGCCACGGTTTCCTTGCCCGCGCCCGGCGGGCCGGAGATGAGCACGCGCGAGCCGGTGGGGGCAACTTTGTCGATAGCGCCACGCAGCGAGGAAATCCCGTTCCCCTCGCCCACCAGCTTCATCTCATTGCCCGCGCGCAGGCGCAGCTCTTCATTCTCGGCCTGCAGCCGGGCATTTTCCAAGGCTCGCTTCACCACCAGAAGCAGCCGGTCGGAGTTGAAGGGCTTCTCGATGAAATCATATGCCCCGCGCTGAATGGCGGCCACGGCGGTCTCGATGGTGCCATGGCCCGAGATCATCACCACCGGCACGCAGGGTTTCTCTTGGTGCAGCGCCTCCAGAATGCCAATGCCATCCAGCTTGGAGCCTTGCAGCCAGACATCTAGGATGACCAGGCTGGGGCGGCGCGCGCGGTAGGCGGCCAGCGCCTCGTCCGAGGTTCCCGCGCTGCGGGCCTCGTAGCCTTCATCCTTCAAAATCGCTTCAACGAGCAGGCGGATATCCGGCTCGTCATCGACGATCAAAATCTCGGTCATGCTAGCGGTAACTCCTTCAATTCCCGCGCGGCGGCCGGTTGCAGCGGCAGGTAGAGCGAAACCTCCGCGCCAACACCGCCCGCGGCGGGCTTCAGTTCCAGCCGCCCTCCATGGTCCTCCATGATCTTGGCGACAATGGCAAGGCCAAGCCCGGTGCCTTTCGGCTTATGGGTCACATAAGGCTCTATCAACCGGCCCTGGTCGGCTTCCGGCAGGCCTATGCCGTCATCGGTAACCGTAAGGCAGGCCAAACCTTCATGGCGCAGCAGCCGCAGCTTCACGTGCGATGCGCCCTCGCGCATGCTCACCGCATCCGCCGCGTTTTGCAGCAAATTGGTCAAGGCCTGGCCAATCAGGCGGCGGTCGCACACGGCGGTCAGCGGTTCCTCGATCACCACCTCCCATTTTATGGAAGGATGCGCCACGCGCTGCAGCACCATGGCCTCGCGCGCCACCACCTCCAGCGATTCCGGCCGCATTTGCGGCGCGGGCATACGGGCGAAGGTGGAGAATTCATCCACCATGCGCCCAATATCGCCCACATGCCGCACAATGGTCTCGGCGCATTGGGTAAAGCTCTCGGGGTCCGAGGTAATCTCTTTGGCGAAACGCCGCTTCAGCCGCTCGGCGGAGAGCTGGATGGGGGTGAGCGGGTTCTTGATTTCATGCGCGATGCGGCGCGCCACATCGGCCCAGGCGGCCTTGCGCTGGGCGGCCAGCAGCTCGGTCACATCATCGAAGGTCACAATAAACCCGTCCGCCATGCCCAACTTCATTTCCGCCCCAATCCGCACCAGCAGCATACGCTTGGCCATGGCCCGCCCATGCTCAATCTGCGCCACGGCCGGCCGCTCGGGGCTGGCCATCACAGCCTCGATCAGCGGCGCGAATTCAGGCGCTATATCGGCCAGATTCCGGCCAATCTGCGGCATAAGGTCGAGTCGGAGCAACTCGGAAGCCGCGCGGTTGGAAAGTTCGATGCGCCCCTTGGCATCCAGACCGATCACACCCGCCGAAACACCGGCCAGCACCGTCTCGGTGAAGCGGCGGCGCTCCTCAAGCTGGTTGTTCACGTCCAGCAATTCGCGGTGCTGCGCGGCAAGCTGCGATGTCATGCGGTTGAAGGCGCGTGACAGCCCGGCCATCTCGTCGCCCGTGGCTTTTTCCGGCACACGCACGGAAAGGTCGCCCGCCCGCACCTTCTCCGCCGCGCGGATGAGATGGCCGATGGGCTTGGCGATCTGGTTGGCGATGACAAGGCCGAAGCCGACAAGCGCCGAGAGCACCAGCAGAGACAGCACCGCGATGATGAGCGCGAAAGACACTTCCAGCCCGGCGCGGTTTTTGGAAAGGCGCTGATATTCCGCCACTGCCTGCTGGGTTTTATGCACATGGTCGAGAATGGCCGGGTCGATCGGCTTTTCCACCATCAGCATCAGCGGCGGCGTCATATCCAGCTTTATAACCGCCTGCTCCACCGTGCTGCCTGGGGGGGTTTGCACCGGCACCTGGCCTGCCTGGGCCAGGGCGATGGCCCGGCTATCTGGCACGCTGGCCGCCAGCCCGGCGAACAAGCCCGCCGAGGCGATGATCTCGCCGGTTTGCGGCTGGAAGATAACCGCCTGGGTCAACCCGCGCACCGAGGCCTGGCTGACGAGATACGAGGCAAATTCGTTGGGATTGCCGAAAAACACCGTGCCGTTCTGCGACAGATCATTGGCCATCGTCAGCGCGTCCAGCCGGATGTCGTTGGTATGCTCCTGCAAATACCCCTGGGCGACCTGGTTGCTTTCATCCAGCGCCGTCTGCACACGCTCGTTAAACCAGGCCTGGATACCGAAATTGAAAAAAACGATGGCAAACACCGCCACTAATATGGCCGGTACCGCCGCCACGCCGCCAAACAGAGCCACCAGCCGCACATGCAGCCGCGCCCCCGCCGCACCGCGCCTATGCTCCAGCAGCACGCGCGTCACGCGCCCGGCCAGCACCACCATAAGCCATAGCAGCGCGGCGAAATCGGCCATGATCATGCCAACCGCCATGCCGGAATGCATGGAGAGCTTCACCCGCCCGGCCAGCACCGCGAAAGAGGCAATGCCGAGCAGCAAGGCCATGGACGCCACCAGCAGCGTTGCCACGCGGCCCAGCAGCAAATCCACCACATAGGCCATGCCCGAGCGGGGCGCGGTATCGTCAGTGTCAACCATGGGAGAGCCTCTCCTTGGGCAGCCTCGCCAGAGGCCCGGGCATCCTAGCCTACCCGGCGCTGCACGCCGATTCCGTGCTCGCGGATTTTCTTGCGCAGCGTGTTGCGGTTAAGCCCCAGCAGGGCGGCGGCGCGAATCTGGTTGCCGCGTGTCTCGGCCAGGGTCATGCGGATAAGCGGGCGTTCCAGCTCGGCCAGAGCGCGCTCATACAGCACGCCTTCCTCGCCCGATTCCCGTATGGCCGCCAGCAACCGGGCAATATGGCGCTCCACCACGGCGGCCATGCTCTCCGGCTCGCCGTTTGCGGCGGCCTGGGCGGCTGGCTCGGCGGCCACGGCGAAATCGGCCAGCTCCTGGGCCAATATGGCCTCGGTAATAATGGGCTGCGGCACCAGGGCGGCCAGGCGGCGGATCAGGTTTTCCAGCTCTCGTACATTGCCGGGCCAGCGATAGGCCGAGAGCATGGCCATGGCGGCGGGGTCGATGGTTTTGGCCGGCAGCCCCTCGGCCCGCGCCTTGTTGAGGAAATGCTGCGCCAGCACGGGGATGTCGTCCGGGCGTTCACGTAAGGGGGGAAGCCGGATGGGCACGACGTTGAGGCGGTAGAACAAATCCTCGCGGAACTGGCCGGAGCGGATGAGGGCGCGCAAATCGCGGTGCGTGGCGGCGACGATGCGCGCATTGGCGCGGATGGGCTGGCGCCCGCCCACGGCGGTGTATTCCCCCTCTTGCAGCACACGCAGCAGGCGGGTTTGCGCCTCGGGCGGCATGTCGCCAATTTCGTCCAGAAACAGCGTGCCCCCGGCCGCCTGCTCAAACCGCCCCACATGGCGGTTGGTGGCGCCGGTAAAGGCGCCGCGCTCATGGCCGAACAGCTCGGATTCAATCAGCTCGCGCGGGATGGCGGCCATGTTGATGGCCACGAACGGCCCGGCGCGGCGGCGCCCGTAATCGTGCAGCGCGCGCGCCACCAGCTCCTTGCCCGCGCCGGATTCGCCGTTAATCATCACGGTGAGGTCTGTGGTGGTGAGCCGGGCGATGATGCGGTAGATTTCCTGCATGGCCGGCGAGCGGCCAATCAGCGGCAGCGCCTCGTCCTGCCCCGGCTCTGCGGCCTTGGGCGCCTGGCCCAGCGCAATGGGCTGCTTCAGCGC
>JAKBCX010000132.1 GCA_021807465.1 Pseudomonadota bacterium
CCTCACCATCGTGTTTCTTATCGCCGTGGTCACGCTGGTGGGGTTTGGCCAGTATTCCGGCACGCGCTTTTCCATCCCCGTGCTGGCGGCGCTGCTGGTCTGCCTTATCCCCACCACCATTGGCGGGTTGCTCTCGGCCATCGGCATTGCGGGCATGGACCGCCTGGTGCGCTTCAACGTGGTCGCCACTTCGGGCCGCGCGGTAGAGGCCGCGGGCGATGTGGATGCGCTGTTGCTGGATAAAACCGGCACCATCACTTTCGGCAACCGCATGGCCGCGGGTTTCTACCCCGTGCCGGGCGTGAATGAGCGCGCTTTGGCGGAAGCCTGCGTCATGGCCAGCCTGGGTGACGATACGCCGGAGGGCCGCTCCATCCTGTCCTTCGCGCGGGACCGTTACGGCATCAGCCTGGCCACGCCGGATGATGCCGCCATCATTCCCTTCTCGGCCAATACCCGTATGTCGGGCATTGATACGGGCGGCAAATCCTACCGCAAGGGCGCGGTGGACTCGGTTCTCGCCGCGCTTGGCGTTGCGCCGGACCCCGTCTTTACCGAATCCATTGCCCGCATTGCGCGCGCTGGCTCCACGCCGCTTGCCGTTACCGCGGATGGCAAGCTGCTCGGCGCCATCGAGCTGAAAGACATCGTGAAGCCCGGCATAAAAGAGCGTTTCGCGGCGCTGCGTGCCATGGGCATACGCACCATCATGGTCACTGGTGATAACCGCATCACCGCCGCCACCATCGCGGCGGAAGCCGGGGTCGATGATTATATCGCCGAGGCCAATCCGCAGAACAAACTTGATTATATCAGAAAAGTTCAGAGCGAAGGCCGCCTTGTGGCCATGTGCGGCGATGGCACGAACGACGCCCCCGCGCTGGCCCAGGCCGATGTGGGCGTGGCGATGCAAACCGGCACCCAGGCCGCGCGCGAGGCGGGCAACATGGTTGATCTCGACAGCGACCCGACGAAGCTCATCGAAATCGTGGAAATCGGCAAGCAACTCCTCATCACGCGTGGCGCGCTCACCACCTTCTCCATCGCCAACGACATCTCCAAATATTTCGCTATTCTGCCTGCCATCTTCATCACCACCTACCCGCAGCTTGGCGCGCTTAACATCATGCGGCTCAACACGCCGGAGAGCGCCATACTCTCCGCCGTTATCTTCAACGCGCTCATTATCGTGGTGCTGGTGCCGCTGGCGCTGCGCGGTGTAAAATTCCGCGCCATTGGAGCCGCCGCTTTGCTCAAGCGCAACCTGCTTATTTACGGGCTGGGCGGCATCATAGCGCCTTTCGCCGGCATCAAGCTCATCGACATGATCCTCGGCCTGTTCCACATCTTCTCGTAACGGACGCAGAAAATGATCCTCCGCGAACTCCGCCCGGCCTTTTCCCTGGTCGTGCTTTTCACCCTCCTTATTGGCCTTATCCTGCCCGGCATCTTTACTGGCGCCATGCAGGCGGTGCTGCCCTGGCAAGCCAATGGCTCGCTCATCAGGCAGAATGGCCAAGTTGTCGGCTCAGCGCTCATTGGCCAGAACTTCACGGGTGCGCAATATTTCGTCCCGCGTCCCTCGGCGCTCAGCCCCAGCCCGTACACGCAGGACACATCCGGCGCCTCCAACCTCGGCCCCACCAGCAAGGCGCTGCTCACCAGCGTGAAGCAGCGTGTGGCCGCCTATTTAAAGGCCTATGGCCCCGGCCCGGTTCCGGCGGATGCCGTTACCGCCTCCGGCTCGGGGCTGGACCCCGATATTTCGCTGGAAAACGCGCTGCGCCAGGCCCCCGCCGTGGCCGCCGCGCGGCATCTTCCCGACGCCACTGTCACCGCATTGGTCAACCGCCTGGCCCATCATAGCGCGCTTGGCGGCATTATCGGCACCAACCATGTGAATGTGCTGCGCCTCAACCTTGCCTTGGACCATTTGCCACCCCAATAATCGGTTATGGAACCCTCCACCCCGGACGGCTCACGCCCGGACCCTGACGCCCTCCTGGCCAGCTTGCGCCACGGGGGGCGCGGGCATTTGAAGATATTCCTCGGCGCGGCCCCCGGCGTTGGCAAAACCTGGGAGATGCTCACCGCCGCCCATGCCAAACGCCAGAAGGGGGTGGATGTGGTGGCCGGGCTGATCGAGACCCATGGCCGTGCCGGCACGCGGGAGGCCATCGGCGAGCTGGAGCAGCTCCCCCGCCTCGCCGTGCCTTACCGGGGCCAGGTGCTGGAGGAATTCGACCTGGACGCCGCGCTGAAGCGCCGCCCGTCCCTGCTGCTGGTGGATGAGCTGGCCCACACCAACGCCCCCGGCCTGCGCCATGCCAAACGCTGGCAGGATGTGCAGGATGTGCTGGATGCGGGCATCGATGTGTGGACCACGGTAAACGTTCAGCATCTGGAAAGCCTGAATGACCAGGTGGCCCGCATAACCGGTGTGCGCGTGGGGGAGACAGTGCCGGACACGGTGCTGGACACGGCGGATGAGATCGAGCTGATCGACCTGCCTCCCGCCGAACTGCGCGCCCGGCTGCAGGAAGGCTTTATATACCGCCCTGATGTTGCCGCCCGCGCGCTGGAAGGGTTCTTCCGCGAAGGCAATCTCGGGGCCTTGCGTGAAATCGCGTTGCGCCGCGCAGCGCAACGGATTGATAAGGACGTAACGCGCTATATGCGCTCCTCCGCCATTCCCGGCCCCTGGCCGGTCGCGGAAAAAGTGCTGGCTCTTATTGGCCCGGATAATGCCGCCTCCAACGTGGTACGCCACGCCGCGCGCCTGGCCGAGGCGTTGCGCGCGCCGCTCACCAGCCTGCATATCGAGCGTACGGATGATAACGCGAAGGTGCAGGCCGCGCTGGACCTTACCGTGCAGCTTGGTGGCGGTGTGGTCACGCAATCGGCGCCTGATATGGTGCGCGCGGTGCTGGACTACGCGGCGGCGCAGAACATCACCCATATTGTCGTGGGCCGCACCGCCCGCGGGCGCTGGCCGGGGCGGCATCTTTCCGAGGCGCTTACCAGCCAGGCCCTGGCCTACACGCTGCATTTCGTGCCCGTGCCCGCCGCCGCGCCGCGCCACCCGTCCGCGCCCCCCAGGCGTGAGTGGAGTCCCTATTTATGGGCCGCCTTTTTGCTCGCCGCCGTTACAACGGGCGGAATCGCGCTGCAAAATGTTCTGCCGCAGGAGGCCATGGGGTTCATCTTCACCGGCCTTATTGCCGCCACGGCCAGCCGCGCGGGGCGCGGGCCTGGCCTGTTTACCGCCATTTTTGGCTTCTTCCTGTGGAATTTCTTTTTTCTGCCACCGCTCTACACGCTCTCGGTGGCCGACCCGCGTGACGTGGTCGCGCTTACCGTGTTTTTGCTGGTAGGACTTGTTACCGGCACGCTGGCGGGCCGTGTGCGGCAAGAGGCCGCCACCGCCGCCGCGCGGGTGGAGGCGCTGCGGCGCATCTCGCTGTTCGGCCAGCGCCTGTCGCGTGCCGTCACCCTGTCGGACGTTCTCACCACCGCCGCCGAGGAAACCGCGGCCATTACCGGTGCGGGCATTGTGCTGCTGGCCCAGAATGGCACGCTGACCCCCGAGGTAAGCCGCCCCGCCGGCACGGCGCTGGACGAAGCCGCCGAGGCCGCCGCCGAATGGTGCCAGGCGCATGATACGGAAACCGGCACAGGCACCGCCACACTGCCCTCCGTGCCCTGGCGCTTCTTCCCGCTCCGCAGCCATGGCGTTGTGGCGGGTGTGCTGGGCGCCCGCGCCGCCGCGCCGCCGCCCGCCCCCATTGTGCAAACCCTGGCCACCTTGGCCGACCAGACAGCTCTGGCCCTGGAACGCGCCCGGCTTGCCATGCAAACCGCGCGCACCGAAGCGCATGAAGATAGCCAGAAGCTCCGCAACGCCTTGCTCTCCTCACTCAGCCACGATCTGCGCACCCCGCTCACCGCCATACGTGGTGCCGCCGAAACACTCTCCAGCCTGGGGGAGCAGCTAGACTCCGCCACACGCGCCGATTTGCTGGCGGCCATCACCCAGGATGCCGCCCGCATGGGCAAATTCTTGGGCAATATTACCGATATGGCGCGGGTGGAATCCGGCGTGCTGGATATAAAGCGCGAGCGGCTGGCGCTGGAGGCTGTGGCCGAGGCCGCCATCGCCCGCACGCCGGGCGCGCTTTACACCGCCGTGAACATCGCGCCCGATGCCACCCATGTACGCGCCGACCCCACGCTGCTGGAGCAGGTGCTGGTGAATCTGCTGGAGAATGCAGTGAAATATGCTCCACCCGGCAGCCGCATCAGCATTTCCGCCCAGCGCCAAGGTAATGATGTGTGGCTGAGCGTGGCCGATGAAGGCGTGGGCATTCCGCCCGCCGAGCTGCAAGCGGTATTCGACAGCTTCTTCCGCGCCAGCCGGGGAGACCGCGTGGCGCCCGGCACGGGGCTGGGGCTTGCCATCGCCAAGGCCTTCACCGAGGCCATGGGCGGACGCATTTCGGCGCAAAGCCCGCGCCTGGACCTGCCAGCGGACGGCCTGCCCGGCACCATCATCACCTTGGAGCTTCCCGCCGCATGATCTCCGGCCGTATCCTGGTTGTGGACGACGAGCCGCAAATCCACCGCTTCCTCAGTCCCGCTTTATCCGCCGCGGGCTACACGCCGCTGCGTGCGGATAATGCGGCGGACGCCCTGCGCCAGACCGCCGCCCAGGCACCGGATTTGGTGCTGCTGGACCTCGGCCTGCCGGACATGGACGGGCAAGAGGCACTGCGCCGCCTGCGCGCCTTCTCGCCCGTGCCCGTCATCATCCTCTCGGCCCGCGACCGCGAGGCGGATAAAATCGCGGCGCTGGATAATGGCGCTGACGATTACGTGGAAAAACCCTTCGCCCTGGGCGAGCTTTTGGCGCGTATCCGCACCGCTTTGCGCCGCGCCGGCGCGGCCGAACCGCAGGCCGCAACATTGCATGTGGCGGACCTGGCCATCACGCCAAATGCCACATACCGTGGCGATGCCGTGCTGCCACTCACCAAGCGCGAACATGCGCTGCTGCTTCTGCTGGCGCGCAACCGTGGCCGTGTGCTCACCCACCGCCAAATTCTTACCGCCCTATGGGGGCCAGCCCATACCGGAGACATCGCATATTTACGTGTTTATATCGGTCAGCTCCGGAAGCATTTAGGAGAAGCAACGGCAAAACTCATCGCCACCGAACCAGGCGTTGGCTACCGCCTTCTCGACGACATATGATGCATCCCCAAGAGCCAGGTCACACCCAGCACCGGCTAATCGAGGCGGCAAGACGAGCCTGCCGGCTTTCGCATCCCTAAATTGAAGGCAGAGATTTTCGGCATTACGCGTCGAGATTCGCCACCTTCAACGCATTGCTCACAATAAAATCACGCCGCGGCTCCACCACATCGCCCATAAGCGTGGTGAAAATCTGGTCCGTATCCTC
>JAKBCX010000133.1 GCA_021807465.1 Pseudomonadota bacterium
CGCCGCGTGAGGCGAACGGGCCGTAAGACATATAAGTGAAGCTTTCATCCGCGCCGCGCGCCGCCTCGAACAATTCCAGCCCGTGGCGCCGTTGCAGCGGCTCCAGGCTCACGCGCTGCCCCAGCATTTTCTCGCGCGCGGGCAGGGGGCGCGGCCAGGGATCAACATTTTTCATTACATTCTCTCCACAACGGGATGATTTAATATATCTGCCAGCAGTTGCGCGGCTGCCTCGTCCGTAAGAGGAACATGCGCCGGGCGCGGCACGTCCTCCGCCACGGGGGCGAAAAGCGTCTCGCGCGCCGGAAACCAGTGCCGCCGCACAGTCTCGTTAGAAAATGCGAATTGCCGCAGGAACAATGCTGCCTCCCCGGCTGGCGCCCGTTGCAAGGCACCAGGCAGTTTGGCTTGCACATAAGCCAGCACGCGGGCGCGCACCAAATCCCGCCTCGGGTGCCCCATGAGTACGCGGTTTACGTAGGCCAGCAATTCGCCCGCCGTCTGGCTCATCCCGCCATTCTGCCGCGCGGGGCGTGCCAGCGCGTTTATATCGATGCCGAGTGCGCCAAAGAAATCATCAATCGTGTCAAACCACCCATTTCCATCCGGGTCATACAGCCGCACCATCATTGTGGCTTCGCCAAACACCCAGGCCAGCCGGTCTATAATCTCCGCGAAATCGAAATAACCCTGGTTGACATGCAGTACCGCATCACACCCGTGCGGCGTGTTGAAATCCGGGATCACCCGGACGGCACGCGCATATCCGCGCAGCGCCAGCGCCGCCAAGCTGCGCGCCATATCATCCTGCCGCCGCAGATACAAAACAACCTTGAAAGCGCCGCAATATGGCTCGAGCAGCGTTTTGGCCCGCTCCACATCCTCAATTTCGCGCAAGCGGCTGTGCACATGCTCGCTGGAGACAATTATTACCTCCGGCGTGAAGCCCAGCCCCGCGCGCTCCTTGGCCAGCCGCGCCGCCACCTCGGCCCGGTGCGCCTCAATCCCGGCCACATCCTGCAGCCCCATCGCCGTCTGCAAATCATCCGGCCACCCCGCCGAAATCTGACTCGCCGTGCTGAGCGCCGTGTGGTTGAAGGCGGGATCAGCCGGGTCGGCCAGCAGCGCGCGCGGCACCCATATTCGCCGTGCCGCCAGCGCCGCCTCGTTCAGCCGCAGAAAATGTTGCAGTGAGGTCGAGCCTGTCTTTTCCGCGCCGGCATGCAGAATGCAAAGCGGCCCCATGCGCGGCCTACCCGCGCAGCCGCGCCAGTGTTGCTGTTGTGGAATGCCCCGGCAGCAGCTCGGCCAGCGCCACGCTGCCGCCCCAGCTTTCCACCAGGTCGGCGCCCACCACCGTCTCGCGCGTATAATCCGCGCCTTTTATCAGCAAATCCGGCTTTATCTGCTTAATCAGCTCAACCGGCGTATCTTCCTCGAACAAACACACCAGATCAACACTCACCAGAGACGCCAGCACCGCTGCCCGAGCCGCTTCGGTCTGCGCGGGGCGCGAGGGGCCTTTCAAACGTTTTACCGACGCATCAGAATTGATGCCCACCACCAGCCGGTCGCACATGGCGCGGCATTGCTCCAGCAGATGCACATGGCCGGGGTGCAGCAGGTCGAAACAGCCATTGGTGAAACCCACCTTATAGCCGCGCAGCCGCCAGCGCTCCGCCGCCTCTGCCGCCGCCGCGGGGGTAACAACTTTGGTCAGCGTGCCTGTGGCCGGGGTAAGGGCGGCCAGAATATCCGCCGGCCGCGCCACCGCCGTACCCACCTTGCCCACCACAATGCCGCCCGCAATGTTGGCCAGCCGCGCCGCCTCCGCCAGCGGCACGTCCGCCGCCAACGCCGCCGCCAGCGTGGCCACAACCGTATCGCCCGCTCCGGACACGTCGAACACTTCTCGCGCCTCCGCCGGGTAGTGGCGCACATCGCTCAGCGTCACCAGGCTCATCCCATCTTCGGCGCGCGTTACCAGCACGGCGCCAAATTCGTGCCTTGCCAGCAGCACCTGTGCCGCCGCCACTACGCCTGCCTCGGTATCCACGGCCAGGCCGGTGGCTTCGTGCAGCTCCTTGCGGTTGGGGGTCACCACATCGGCGCCCCGGTAGCGGCTCCAGTCGCGCCCCTTGGGGTCCACGATAATCTTGCGCCCCAGCCCCTTCGCGCCCTCTATCAGCGCGCGGCACACAGCCTCGCTCAGTACGCCCTTGCGGTAATCAGAAAGCACGGTGATGGTGGTTGCCGCCATGGCGTCCAGCGCGATGCGCACCAGCCGGTCGGCCAGCTTGGGGGGCAGTTCCACTGTCTCCTCGCGGTCGGCGCGCAGCAAATGCTGGCCCGCCGCAATGTAGCGCGTCTTCAGCGTGGTGGTGCGCCCGCCTTGCACCAGCAGCCAGGGTTCCACGCGCTCTTGCCCGCCCACAAGCCCGGTCAGGTCCGAGCCAGCCTGGTCGTCACCCACCACCGAGACAAAAGCCGCCGCCGCATCCAACGCGATGAGGTTACGCACCACATTGCCCGCCCCGCCCGGCATCGCCACCTCGCGCGTAACGGTAAGTATGGGCACTGGCGCCTCCGGGCTGACGCGCGTCACTTCGCCATAAATATAACGGTCGAGCATGGCATCGCCGACCACCAGCACGCTGGCGCGGTTGAATTTCCTTATATACTGGCCAAGATCGGCCTGGGCTTCGGCGGTCATTGCCAACCGCTAACCTGCCGCGCAGCTTCTGGCAACGGGAGCAAAACACGCTTAACTGTAGCCGCATGACAGAACTGCCCGCTTTTCTCGACTCCTCCCGCCCGCATGTGCCCGACCTTTCCGTGCCGCGTGGCGTTACGCCTTTTTATCTGCCCGGCCAGCCGGTGCGCGGGCGGCTGGTGCGGCTGGGGCCGCTCGCCGCCACGCTGCTTTCGCGTCACGAGGAACATGCCCCGCAGGTAAAAACCCTGCTGGGCGAGGCCCTGGCGCTGGCCGCTGCGCTGGCCTCGGCGCTCAAATTCAAGGGCAGCTTCTCGGTGCAGGCGCGCGGAAATGGCCCGGTGCCCATGCTGCTGGCCGACTGCACCGATGCCGGCGCCCTGCGTGGCTATGCCCGCGTGGCCGAGGATGCGGTGCTGCCCGAAATCCCGGATGCCGGTGCCATGCTGGGCGAGGGCTATTTGGCCTTCACTGTCGATTTCGGGCTGGAACGCGACCCGCAGCAGGGCATTGTCGCCCTGCAGGGCAGTACACTGGCCGGTATGGCGGAATATTACTTCGCACAGTCTGAGCAGCTCCCCGCCCGCGTGTTCCTGGCCGCAGCGGAAACCGAATCTGGCTGGCGTGCCTCTGCCTTGGTGTTAGAGCGCGTGGCGGGCGCGGGCGGCGTCTCGCCGGAAATGCCGGAAGAGATGCAGGGCGAAGCCTGGCGCACCGCCTGCATCCTGACCGAGACCATCACGGCGGCGGAGCTGCTGGATGACACACTCACGCCGGAGCGCCTGCTCTACCGCCTATTCCATGGCGAGGGGGTGGCCGTTTCCAAGCCGCGGGCCTTAAGCTTCGGCTGCCGCTGCTCGCGCGCCCGGCTTTCCGGTATTCTCGAAGGGTTCCCCACGGATGATCTCGACCACATGGCGGTGGAGGGCGATATTGTGATGACCTGCGAATTCTGCAATTTCGATTTCCGCTTCGCGCGGGACTCCATTTCCGGCCGCCCTGAACACAAGGCATGAGATATAGAATGAAAAAATTCCTGTTTTTCGCCCCCGCTTTGGCATTGGCGGGATGCTCCTCAGCGCCGCCCCCCAGCTTCGCGCCGCTCAATTATTCCTACCTCAGACCAATCATCTTCAAGGTGGCCACGCTGAACGTGGTGAACAACTACACCCCGGCCCCGGGTGAGGCGGCGCTGATTGCCAATAACCCCGCCCCGCCAGAAGCCACGCTGGAAGCTATGCTGAAAAACCGCATGCAGCCTTCCGGCCAGCCGGGCACGGGTACCATCACCATCCAGAATGCCAGCATCATCGAGACCGGCGGCAATCTCGTGGGCCAGATGGTGGTGGACATCAACCTGACCAGCGCCGATGGCCGCTCCAGCGGCTATGCCGAGGCTTCGGTCTCGCGCAGCGAGGCCGCGCCGGATAATGACGACCCCACATCAGCCGATATGCAGACGGCTCTGTATGGCATGACCAAGAAGCTGATGACGGCGATCAACGTGCAGCTGCCATATGAAATTGCCCATAACATCCCCAGCTGGGTTTCCTGGACCAACCAGGGCGGGGTAGGGGCTGGCACGTCCGGCAGCGCGGGCGCGGACGCGGGGGGTATTCAGGCCGCGCCGCTCGGCGCTCCCGGCAGCAGTAGTGCAGCACCTGCCGCGCCAGCCGCTACGGGCACCGCCACACCAGTGAACAATAACCTGGCCGTTCCTAATTACCTGCCCGGCGCAGGGCCGGCCGCCTTGGGGAGTCCCGCACAATGAGCAAACTGCATCTGTTGCCCGCCAGCGCCGAGGCGCCGTGGGAGGAAATTCCGGCGGAAAAGTTGCTATCCGGCAACCCGCGCACCCGCACCACCGTGCTGTACGAAGCCCCGGCCGAAAAGCTTTATGCCGGCGAATGGGAAGCCGGTGTGGGCAAATGGCGTATTTCCTACACTGAGTGGGAATATATGGAGATCATCTCTGGCGCCTGCGTGGTGGAGGGCGATGACGGCTCCCGTATCGAGGCCGGGCCAGGTATGCGCTTCGTTATCGAACCGGGCTTTACTGGCACCTGGGAGGTGCTTCAACCCATGCGCAAATCCTGGGTCATCCGCGACTAGCGGAAGAAACGCGCCCTGGCGGCCCCTATGCGTGCTTGGTGCTTGACGTGCCGCGTCCGCCCGGCTAGACCGCGCCCTTCTTGGAACCTTATTTTTTCGGACATCATGGCCAATATCGCATCCGCTGAGAAACGCATCCGTCAAACCGCCAAGCGCACGGCGCGCAACAAGGCGCGTAAGTCCCGCGTCCACACCGCCATCCGTAAGGTGGAGGAAGCCGTTGCCTCGGGTGACAAATCTGCCGCCCAGGCCGCCTTCCAGGCCGCGCAGCCCGAGCTGCAGCGCGCCGTGGGCAAGGGCGTGCTGAAGCTCAACACTGTGGCCCGCAAGCTGTCGCGCCTGTCCGCCAGGGTCAAGGCTGTCGCCGCCGCGTAACGCGGCGCCTACCGGACGTTGCGGCGTCCTGTTTCAAAAACGAGACTAATTCCGCGCCGTTGTCATTCTGTCGTCATAAAGACAGAAGCAACGGCGTTTTGCGTTTTAGCGTTAATGTTTTGTTTGTGGAACAGGAACTTTCTATTCACAAAGAGATATTCACATAACAATCTGATTTTTTTGCTTTATCTCCGTGATACAGCGGCTTGCCCGCCAACGCGCACGCATTTCAGTGCTTGCGCCAAGA
>JAKBCX010000134.1 GCA_021807465.1 Pseudomonadota bacterium
CGGGCCGGGTAGCCACACGCATTGCGGTGCCAAATACCAATAAGCGCGAGCAGCACGGGCAGGTTTTGCGCCAGCGGGGCGGTGCAAAAATGCTCATCCATGACGCGGCCGCCCGCCAGAAACGCGCGGAAATTTCCGGCGCCAATGGCGATCATCACCGGCAGGCCGATGGCGGACCACACGGAATAACGCCCACCCACCCAGTCCCAGAAGCCGAAGGCGCGCTCGGGCGAGATGCCGAAGGCGGAGACCTTGTCCAGCGCGGTGGAAACGGCGCAGAAATGCGCGTTCACCGCCGCCTCGCCCAGTTTTTCCACAATCCAGCGCCGGGCGGTTTGGGCGTTGGTCATGGTCTCCACCGTGGTGAAGGTTTTGGAGGCGATGATGAACAGCGTGCGCGCCGGATCGAGCGGCTTGAGAATATCGGTAATCTGCGCGGCATCGACATTGGCGCAGAAATGCAGGCGCGGGCCGTCATGGTACGGCGCCAGCGCGCCGGTGACCATTACCGGGCCAAGGTCGGAGCCGCCAATGCCGATATTCACCACATCGGTAAAAGCCTGGCCGTTGGCGGCGGCGATGGCACCGGAGCGGATGCCCTCGGCAAAAGCGAAGAGCCGGTCCAGGGTCTCATGCACGGCGGGCACCACGTTTTGGCCATCCACCAGAATGGACGCGCCGCGCGGGGCGCGCAGTGCCGTGTGCAGCACGGCGCGGTTCTCGGTGTTGTTCACCTTCTCGCCACGGAACATGGCATCGCGCCTGGCTTCCACATTGGCCTGCGCGGCCAGGCCCAGCAGCAGGTTCAGGCTGGGCTGGGTAAGGCTGGTGCGGGAGAAATCGAGCAGCATATCGCCGAAACGTGCCGAGAATGTAGCGAAACGGTTCTGGTCCGCGGCGTACAGCGCCTTCAGCGCGGGGGCTGCCGCGGCTTCCGCCTTCAGCTCCGCCCAGAAATCTCGACTCATCGTCCCGGCCTCTTCGTACAGCATGGTTTCGTTATAAGCCCGGTGACCGTGGCGGCAATGCGGCAAAAAGGGAGCAAATTTTGAATTTTTAACAACTTAATCGTCCGGCAGCCGCGCGCCGGGGTGGAAAAACGCATAAACGGCGCGGGCCGTGGCGCGGTTTATGCCGGTCACCGCTTCCAAATCCTTCAGCCCCGCGCCCTTTACCTCGCGCGCCGCGCCAAAATGCTGCAGCAGGGCTTTTTTGCGCGCCGCCCCTATGCCCGGTATCTCGTCCAGCTCCGACGTGACCAGCTTTTTGCTGCGCCCGGCGCGGTGGGTGGTGATGGCGAAACGATGCGCCTCGTCGCGCAGGCGCTGCAGAAAATACAGCACCGGGTCGCGCGGCGGCAGTTGGAAGGGCGCGCGGCCCTGCATGTGGAACCATTCGCGCCCGGCATCGCGGTCCGGCCCCTTGGCGATGCCCACCAGCGGAATATCCTCCAGCCCCAGCTCTTCCATTATTGCTTGCGCGGCGGAAAGCTGGCCCGCGCCGCCATCTATCAGCACCAGGTCCGGCCATTGCTCCGACTCCCGGCCCGGATCTTCCGCCAGGCTGCGGCCGAAACGGCGTTCCATCACCTCGCGCATCATGCCGAAATCATCGCCCGGCGTAATGGCGCTCTTGATGCTGAATTTGCGGTAGGCGTTCTTCACGAACCCTTCCGGCCCCGCCACGACCATCACGCCATACGCATTCGTGCCCATGATGTGCGAATTGTCATAGGTCTCGATGCGCCGTGGTGTTTCCGGCAGGCCGAACAGCTCCGCCACGGCGGCCAGCAGCTTGCCCTGCCCGGCGGCCTCGGCAAGTTTGCGCTCCAGCGCCTCGCGGGCGTTGGTGGCGGCGTGCAGCACAATATCCAGCTTCTCGCCACGCTGCGGCACGGTAAGGTGCACACGGCGCCCGGCCTTCAGCGAGAGCGCCTCGGCCAGCAGCGGCGTATCATCCGGCATGTGGTTGAGCAGGATTTGTGGCGGGGGCGGCTTGTCGTCGTAAAACTGGGCGATGAAGGCGGCCAGCACCGCGCCCGGCCCATCGCCGGCCGTGTTGGCGGGGTAGAAGCTGCGATTGCCGTTATTATGCCCGCCACGGATGAAAAACACCTGCACGCAGGCCTGGTCCGCCGCCTGGTGCACGGCGATAATATCCGCCTCGCCCAGGCTGACCGGGTTGATGACACCGCTGCCCTGCATCAGGGTGAGGCCCTTGATACGGTCACGTATCGCCGCCGCCTGCTCGAATTCCAGCCTGTCGGACGCCGCCTGCATGGCGGCGGCCAGCTCCTTTTGCAGCACGCCGGATTTGCCGGAGAGAAATTCCCGCGCCTGGGCCACCAGCGTGGCGTAATCAGCTTCCGAGATGCGGCCCACGCAAGGGGCGCTGCAACGCTTTATTTGGTACAGCAAACAAGGGCGGGTGCGGTTGGCGAACACCGTATCGGCGCAGGTGCGCAGCAAAAACACGCGCTGCAATGTCTGCACGCTTTGGTTCACCGCCCAGGCGGAGGCAAATGGCCCCCAGTAATCGCCCTTGCGCGTGTGCGCGCCCCGGTGCTTGGCAAGCTGCGGGTAGGGGTGGTCGCCAGTGAGCATCAGCCAGGGGAAGGATTTATCGTCCCGCAGCAGGATGTTGTAGCGCGGCTTCAGCCGCTTGATGAGGTTGGCCTCCAGCAGCAGGGCCTCGGCCTCGGTATGGGTGGTGACAATTTCCATCGCCGCCGTGCCCGCCACCATGCGGCGCAAACGCTCCGGCAGGCGGGTAAGCTGGGTGTAACTGGTCACGCGCTTCTTCAAATTGCGCGCCTTGCCCACATAAAGCGCGTCCCCCTTGGGGTCGAGCATACGGTACACGCCGGGGCTGCCCGGCATGGTTGTCAGCGCGGCCTCGATGACGTGGACGCCAGTGACTTCCAATTTATCCACGTTCTTCCCCCTGCCCTGTGGATAAGTTTGGGGAAGAGTGGATAAGTTGCAGCGGGGCGCAACAGGGCAAGGGGTGGAACGGCATTTATCAGGAAGTCCAGCGTTATGCGTTTAAGGCATTGATTATATTACACAAAATAGTTCCGCCCGCGTCATGCAATTATGGTAACCATCTCGTAAAACCCATTGACTCTGCACGAATCTGGGCCGTGGAAAACTAGCCGTTGCGGCGTTCGATTTCCACACCCACGGCGGCCGCGTCGGCGAATACATCGAGCTTTTCCACACGCACCAGCACGCGGCGCACGCGAGGGTCGATGAGGCAGGTTTCGGCCAGGCGCTCGGCCAGGGTTTCCACAAGCTGCACATGGCCGGCCTGGGTAATGGCGCAGATGCGGTTGAAGATGGCCTCGTAATCCACCACCCGCGTCAGATCATCCGCGCCCACGGCGGGGCGGGAGACATTCTGCACCCCGTCATCCAACACCGCCAGCTCTACATTTATGCGCACGCGCTGGCGTGTGCCGCGCTCATGCGCATGCACGCCGATGGAAGCGGCAAGAACGATGTCGCGGATGAACATGCGCCGGGTTGCCTGCGCGATGTCGGCATAGGCCTTATGGTCCATATTCCGCCTATTGCGCCTGGTTGGGGCATAAGGCAATCGCATTGCGGCGCAGAACAGCTTTCCGCGCGAGAGGGTTTCGCGTATCCAGAACAAAACAGCACATGGGGGATGAGATGCGTGGCATTTGGCTGGCGGTTTGTCTGGTTCTGGCCCCGGCACAGGCCTTTGCGGGGGCAGCAGAGACCATAAAGGTGCAGAAACCCTGGTTCCGCTACTTGCTGCCCAGCGTGCCCGCAGGCGGTTACATGGTGCTGGTGAATAAAAGCGATACGCCCACGGCCCTGACAAAGGCCAGCTCGCCGGATTGCTCCTCGCTGATGCTGCATAAAAGCATGAACATGGGCGGAACCGCGATGATGGTGCCGGTGGATAGCGTGCCAGTGCCCGCGAACGGCCAGGCCGAGCTGGTGGAGGGTGGGTACCACCTGATGTGCATGAACCCGAAGATGAAACTGGGTCAGCCCGCCGTTATTACACTCACCTTTAAGGATGGCAGCAGCCTGATTTTGAGCGTGCCGGTTTACGGCGCCACAAACGCGCCATGAGGCGGCTGGCGCTGCTGGCTTTGCCCGCCCTGCTGGGCACGGCGGCACAGGCGGCACCCAGCGGGCAGCAGATTGTGATGCACGGCAACGATAACGGCGCCCTGCCCTGCGCCGCCTGCCATGGGGTGAACGGGCAGGGCAAGCCTTCCACCGGCGCCCCTGCCCTGGCTGGCATGCCAGCCAGCCAGATTACGGCGGCGCTGGCCCGCATCGCCCAAGGGCAGGGCAAGGATGTGATTATGCGCTCCATCGCCCGGAGTTTAAGCCCGGAAGAGGCCCAGGCCGTGGCGGATTATTTCGCCGGGCTGCCAAAGCCGTAGAGGCTGTTTGCAAAGCGGCGCCTTCACCCCCGTCATCCCCGCGCAAGCGGGGATGACGGGGGTGAAGGCCATGCCGGGCGGCGCCATCGCCGCCATATTTGACACAGATATAAACATATCTTTATATCATGCACGGACTTATTTGCAGAGGATCGACGGGCATGGCGGACGCAATCATGGCGCAGGATTACAAGGTCAAGGACATCTCGCTGGCTGAATGGGGCCGCAAGGAGATTGCCATGGCCGAGGATGAAATGCCCGGGCTGATGGCGCTGCGTGCCGAATTCGGCAAGGACCAGCCGCTGAAGGGCGCGCGCATCATCGGCTGCCTGCACATGACCATCCAGACCGCCGTGCTGATCGAGACCCTCACCGCCTTGGGAGCCTCGGTGCGCTGGTCGTCCTGCAACATCTTCTCTACGCAAGACCAGGCCGCCGCTGCCATTGCCGCGACGGGCGTGCCGGTATTCGCGTGGAAGGGTATGAGCGAGGAAGAGTTCTGGTGGTGCATTGAACAGACCGTGCGCGGCCCCGATGGCTGGGAGCCGAACATGATCCTGGATGATGGCGGCGACGCCACCAAGCTGCTGCACGATAAATACCCCGCGCTGCTGGCCAATGTTAAGGGTATCTCGGAAGAGACCACCACGGGCGTGCACCGGCTGTGGGAGATGGCGAAGAGCGGCGAGCTGAAAGTGCCGGCCATCAATGTGAATGACTCCGTTACCAAGTCGAAATTCGATAATCTGTATGGCTGCCGCGAGAGCCTGGTGGACGGCATACGCCGTGGCACGGACGTGATGATGTCCGGCAAGGTGGCGGTGGTGAGCGGGTTTGGCGATGTGGGCAAAGGCTCCGCCGCCTCGTTGCGCAATGCCGGGTGCCGCGTGAAGGTTTGCGAAATCGACCCGATTTGCGCGCTGCAAGCAGCGATGGAAGGCTACGAGGTGACAACGATGGAAGATGCCGCCCCGGTGGGCGATATTTTCGTCACCGCCACGGGCAATG
>JAKBCX010000135.1 GCA_021807465.1 Pseudomonadota bacterium
CAACGCCCATGCCGGTGGTGTGTTTTGACGGCGATGCGGCGGGGCAGCGCGCGGCGCTGAAAACAACCGAATTGGCGCTGGCCCAGTTGGCGCCGGATAAGAGTTTGAAATTGCTGGCGCTAACCGGTGGGGACGACCCGGACTCGCTGATCCGCCAGGGCGGGCCGAAGGCGTTTGAGGCGGTGCTGGAGAAAGCGCGCCCGGTGCATGAGGCGCTTTACGGCATGCTGGCGGCGGCGATGCCGCGTGGCACGCCGGAGCAGAACGCGGCGTTTTTGCATCGGCTGGATGAGGTGGCGGCGCTGATAAAAGACCCGGTGCTGGCCGCGGAGTATAAGCGCCATCTGCGCGGGCAGTATTATAATGAGAGCAGGCAGCCGCGGCGCCCGGCCCGGCCTATGCCAGGCAAGCCCGGGCGCTGGGGGCCGCCGCCGGGCGCGGTGCCCGAGGCGCAGCTTTCTGCCCTGCGCCAAAGCGTGCAGGACCTGCCATCGCCCGACCTGCTGCGCGCCCGGCACATGCTGGCCACGTTTTTCTGGCACCCGGAGCTGATTCACGACCTGGACGAGGCATTCGCGCATATTTCGCTGCCCCCGGACGAGGCACGGCTGCGCGAGGCGCTGCATGAGTTCGCTAACTGCGGAAAACCCCTTGACAGGGCAAATCTGCTCGCCCATCTCGATGCCTTCGGCCTTGGTGGACAGGCACGCGATCTGGAAGCCGCCCTTATACGCGAGGAGGGGCGGGTTTTTGATCCTCTGGAAAGCCCGGCCGATGCCGTGCGGAATTGGTGGAACTGGTACAACCATATGAGCGACATCATTCGCATCCTGCGGGCCCAGCATGACGAGGCATTGCGCGAGTACGCCGCACGCATGGATGACGAGGCGGCCCAGGAGCGGCTGAAACGCTATACCCATCTGTTGAGAGAGGCCGAAGCCGGAGAGGCTGGCGGCGCCGATGGCTGACGCGCCAGCGAGACCACAAACCGACTCGAATCCGCAAACAGATTGCCTATCTGACGAATTGTAAAATATAGACCCCGTCTATTCCCGGAGTATTGCCCGACCATGGCTACCAAGCAAGCCGCCGCCACCGAGACTGCCGCCCCCGAAGCCGAAGCCGAAGCCAATGTGCTGGATACCCAATCCGCCGCGGTAAAGCGGCTGATCGCCAAGGGCAAAGAGCGCGGCTACATTACCTTCGATGAGCTGAACGCTGTTTTGCCCGCCGAGCAGAATAGCTCGGAGCAGATCGAGGACATTATGGCGATGCTCTCGGAAATGGGCATCCAGGTGGTGGAATCCGAGGAAAACGAGGAAACCGAAACCGCCGCCGTGGCCAAGGAGGATGCTGGCGACGAGGAAGAGCAGGCCGGGAATATCTCGGAAGCCTCCGTCTCCCGCACCGATGACCCGGTGCGCATGTATTTGCGCGAGATGGGTACGGTGGAGCTGCTCTCGCGCGAGGGCGAGATTGCCATTGCCAAGCGCATAGAGGCTGGGCGGGACATGATGATCCGCGGGCTGTGCGAAAGCCCGCTCACCTTCCGCGCCATTATTGCCTGGCATGAGGCGCTGAATAATGGCCGTGTGCTGCTGCGCGATGTGATCGACCTGGAAGCGATGCAGGCGGGTAACGAGATCGAGGAGGCTGGGGGCGATAATTTCGAATCCTCCGAGGAAATGGACGAGGATGAGGAGGGCGAAGGCGCCGGCATGTCGCTCTCGGCGCTGGAAGAGAAGCTGAAACCCGAGATTTTCCAGCATTTCGAGGAAATCGAGAAGCTCTACGACAAGCTGGCCAAGCTGCAGACCAAGCGTATTGATAACCTTACCGCGGGCGGCGATGTGAACTCGCGCTCCGAGAAGGCGTATGAAAAGCTGCGCGACGAGCTGGTGGCGCGGGTGGAGCAGGTGCGGCTGCATAATAACCGCATCGAGGAGCTGGTGGCGCAGTTGAAGGTGCTGAACCAGCGGCTGAACGGGCTGGAAGGGCAGCTTCTGCGCTTGGCCGAAAGCTGCAAGGTAACACGCGATGAGTTTCTGCAGCATTACCGTGGCCGCGAGATGGACCCGGGCTGGGTGCAGCAAGTGGCCGAGCTGCCGGGCAAGGGCTGGAAGGATTTTGCCCGTAAGCACGAGACCCAGACGCTGGAACTGCGCGCGCAGATTGGCAAGGTGGCCGCTGAGGCGGGCTTGCCGATTGAGGAATTCCGGCGTGTTTACACCACGGTTTCGCGCGGTGAGCGTGATTCCACACGCGCCAAGAAGGAAATGATCGAGGCGAATTTGCGCCTGGTGATCTCGATTGCCAAGAAATACACCAATCGCGGCCTGCAATTCCTGGATTTGATCCAGGAGGGCAATATCGGCCTGATGAAGGCGGTGGATAAGTTCGAATACCGCCGCGGCTATAAATTCTCCACCTATGCCACCTGGTGGATCCGCCAGGCGATTACGCGCTCTATCGCCGATCAGGCACGCACCATCCGTATTCCGGTGCATATGATCGAGACGATTAACAAGCTGGTGCGCACGAGCCGCCAGATGCTGCACGAGATTGGCCGCGAGCCAACCCCGGAGGAGCTGGCCGAGAAGCTGGGCATGCCGCTGGAAAAGGTGCGGAAAGTGCTGAAGATCGCCAAGGAGCCGATCTCTCTGGAAACACCGATTGGCGACGAGGAAGATAGCCATCTGGGCGATTTCATCGAGGACAAGGGCGCGATTATTCCACTGGATGCCGCCGTGCAGGCCAATTTGCGCGAGGCGGCAACGCGCGTTCTGTCCTCCCTAACCCCGCGCGAGGAGCGCGTGCTGCGCATGCGTTTTGGTATTGGCATGAATACCGACCACACGCTGGAAGAGGTTGGGCAGCAATTCAACGTAACGCGCGAGCGTATCCGCCAGATCGAGGCGAAGGCGCTGCGTAAGCTGAAGCACCCCAGCCGCAGCCGTAAACTCCGCAGCTTTCTGGACGATTAATGGCGAACATCCTGGATTATGCGCGGCCCTTGCCCGGTGAGAGAACCGAGCGGGCCGTGGTGACCGTGGTGTTTTTGCGTATGGCCAGGCCGCCCACGCGGCCTTTGGCCAAAATGCCGCAAGGGGCCGTGGTGCGGCGCGAGCGGCTGGATGTGGATAGCTACCGCGCCTTGTATAACGAGATTGGCGCGCCCTGGCTGTGGTGGCTGCGCCGCGTAATGCCGGATGACATGCTGGCGCAGCATTTGGCCAGCCCCACCGTGGCCACGTATATTTTGCGGGTTAAGGGCGAGGTGGCCGGGTTCTTCGAGACCGATGCTGGAACTTGGCCCAATGTGAACCTGAACTATTTTGGTCTGCGCGAGGCTTATATCGGGCGCGGTCTGGGCCGGGCGTTTCTCGACTGCGCCGTGGATTCGGTGTTTCATGGTGCCGTGGGGCTAGCGGGCATGACGGTGAATACATGCTCGGCTGACCATCCGCGTGCTTTGCCCAATTATCTGGCGGCGGGGTTTACCGAATACAGGCGGGTACGGGAGGAATGGGACATTCCCGAACGGCTGGGGCTGACGGTGCCGCCGCATGTCCGGGGTTAAGCCGCCCGATATTCTTCTCCGCGGCAAGGGGTTTCTCGTTATCAATAAGCCGGCGGGGCTGCCCGTTCATGCGGGGCGCGCGGGGGGGACGAGCGTGGAGGATTTCTGGCCGCTCTGGCGCCAGGGCCGGGTGGGGCCGTGGCTGGCGCATAGGCTGGACCAGGATACGGCAGGCTGCCTGCTGGTGGCGCTGAAGAAGAGCTTTCTGCTGAAGGCCCAAGCCGCTTTTGCCGCCGGAGAGGTGGAGAAAATTTACTGGGCCGTGCTGCGCGGCGTGCCCGGCGCGCGGGAAGGGGTGGTGGATGCCGCCCTGGCCAAGCAAAGCTACGGTAAGGCGTGGAAAATGGTGCCCGATGCGGCAGGGCAGGCGGCCATAACGCAATGGCGCGTGCTGGGCGATGATGGCGCGCGGGCGCTGGTGGAATTCCGCCCGGAAACGGGGCGAACGCACCAGATTCGCGCCCATGCGGCTTATTTGCGCTGCCCGGTTCTGGGCGACGCGGTTTATGGCGGCGGCGCGGCGCCGTTGCATTTGCTGGCGCGCGGGCTGTGCCTGCCCGGCATGGCCGCCGCCGAGGCGCCCGTGCCGGCACATATGCGCGCGGCGGTGGAGGCTTGTGTTGGAACGCTCTGAATTTGCCCCCGGCGATTATGTGCGCCACCCCAAGCAACCCGATTGGGGGATGGGCCAGGTGCAAAGCGCCATTGGCAACCGGGTGACGGTAATGTTCGAGCACACGGGCAAGGTGCTGGTGGATACGGATGTGGTGGCGCTGGAGCAGGCCGAGCCAGACTGAGGATCAGGCGAGTACGTTGGCGCCTTCGAATATCGGGGCCAGGGCTTCGTCGAGCTTATTGTTTTTCTTGAGCCAGCCGGCGACGTTATGCCCGTTGAAATCATGGGCATGGAGCACGGTATTGGGCAGGCCGCGCAGCCGTTCGGCGGCTTTTGCGTCTTCTGCGTAGCCGATTCCGTAATGAATATGGATCTCACAGTCCTGGCTCTGCTCTATAACGGGCACAAGGTCCAGATAAGTGCCATGCAGCACATCTCCGCTGCGTGTGTCTTGCGATTTGAAGCGGGTGATATTCCGGGCGGTGAGCAATGTTTGCGGAGAAAATGCGACGATTTTTCGTGCCTGGAGCATGACGCCGAACAAAATGGCGGCAAAACCGCCAGCGCTGGCGCCGAAGGTCCGTAAACCGGGTAGTGATTCCCCAAGGATTTCCTTGAAGACCTCAACAGTGCCGGGAATATTGTGGGAGAGGCCAATCAGCCCGCGCTGATACCAGCATTGGGCGTGGTCTTTGATGAAATAGACAGTCTGGCCGTAGCGGGCGCTCATGCGGTAGAATTCCGGCGTGGGCAAACCCAGGGATTGAACCAGCGAAGGAAAGACCAGGATCGGCGCGTTCACCCCGCCGGGGGATACTTCTATCGGCGCGATGGAAGAAAGTGGTGAATTTGCCTCGACAATTTTGAGGTCAAAATTGCTTACCACCGCGGACATCAGTTGGAATGTCTTTTGCCGCTCCAGCTCAAGTTGGTTCGAGATAGAGGTCAGCCTGAGTTCGATCTCGGCAAATTTTTTGGCGGTTTCTTCGTCCATGGTCAAAATCCGGGCCTTGAATTGTGTTGGCGGGGGGCTGTTGCAAGGTGTTCAAAACAGGCTTTGCCCGTAAAGTGCAAGTGTTGGGCGGCTGTGCCGGCCTTGCATCCGGACGGGATTAGTCTGAAATTAATGCCATGATCGACCCGTTTGGCCGGACTGTGAGCTATCTGCGCGTGTCGGTGACAGACCGCTGCGATTTCCGCTGCGTGTATTGCATGGCCGAGGATATGAG
>JAKBCX010000136.1 GCA_021807465.1 Pseudomonadota bacterium
AAACAGCCGCCAGCAGGGCCACGGCCAGGGGCAGCAGGGCCTCTATAATGCTGTGTTTCATACAACTTACCGGTCCTTAACATGCGTGTTACAAGCCGTGGCTTGCGGCTTGTCAATAAATGGGTGCAGAGAGAGGCCCAATTTGCCTGTCCTGCAAGGGAGACCGATTCGCCCCATGCCCAATTTCCGCTCCGCCTCTTACCTGGCGCTGGCCGCCGCTCTATTCATGGCCGCTCCAATCGCCGCTACAGCCGCCACTGGCGATACTGGCAAGATTGGCGCAACCCCCGTGCCTTCTGGCCCACCCCCGGTGCCAGACAGCCCGATTGCGGACAAATCCACCCCTACCCCGCCCGTTCTGCCGGACATAACGGCCTATGTGCTGATGGACGCCTCCACCGGCGCCGTGCTGGCCGAAGCCGCGCCGCACCTGCAACTGCCCCCCGCCAGCCTGACCAAGCTGATGACCGCGCATCTGGTGTACCAGGCGCTGCACCATGGCGCGCTGAAGATGGACCAGGTAGTGCCCATCTCGGTTGAGGCCTGGCACCAGCAGGGTTCGACCATGTTCATCGACCCCAATTCGGTGGTTACCGTGAACCAGCTTCTGCACGGGCTTATCATCGATTCCGGCAACGACGCCGCCGTGGCCCTGGCCGAGCAAGTGGCAGGCTCTACCGGCGCCTTTGTTCAGATGATGAACAGAACGGCCAAAAACCTGGACCTGACCGATACCAACTACACCAACGTTACTGGCCTGCCAGACCCCAATTTGCACACCTCCGCCATGGATGTAGCCAAACTCTCCCGCGCCATCCTTCAGGATGAGCCGGAGATTCTAGATATTTCCAAGCAGCAAAGCTACACCTACAACCACATTACGCAGGCAAGCTGGAACCCGGTGCTGAAAGTAGACCCGACCGTGGATGGGCTGAAAACAGGCCTGACCAAGGAAAGCGGCCATTGCATAGATGCCACGGCAAAACGCGGTGACATGCGCCTTATTGCCGTCGTTACAGGTGGCCCCACCTGGCATGTCAGCACCGCCGCGGTCGAGGCGCTGCTCGATTACGGCCAGCGCTTCTTCACAGACGCGCAAATCGCCACGGTTGGCACGCAAATTGGCACGTTGCAAAGCAGCGACCTTAACAGCGGCTCTGTGGCTGTTGGCCCCAACCAAAATGTGGTGGTGACCCTGCCCACGGACGAAGCCAAGAATGTGACCAACGACATTACCTATAATGCGGACCTCACCAAGGGCGTAACCAAGGGCGAGGTGCTGGGCAGCGTCAGCTATAGCGCGGGCGGCAAGATACTCGCCACAGTGCCGGTGGTGGCGCTGGCGGATTCCCCCCCCGCTACCTTCATGACAAAAATGAAAGCAAAAATACGGAGCTGGCTATGAGCGATACCCCTCCCAACCGTCTGTCCATCGACCCGGACAGCAAATTCTTCAACGAAGAGCTGCTCGGCCGCGGCATCGGCATCCGCTTCAACGGTGCTGAAAAGAATAATGTTGAAGAATATTCCGTCGCTGAAGGCTGGATAAAATTTTCCGTTGGCAAAACAATGGACCGCCACGGCAAGCCGCTGACCATGAAGCTGAAGGGAACAGTGGAGCCTTACTTCAAGGATAATGCCGCATAAGGCTTTGAAACCGGCCAGGGGCGCTGCCCCTGGCCTTTTTTGTTACACAGGCCTCATCATATCCAGCCTGCTCTCTGGCCGCACCTCGGCATAAGCGCCCGCCCCGCCAGCCCGAAGCAGAATTCCCGCCCCGAACGTATCGAACACACCATCCTTCAGCAGCTCGGGCGCGATATGCACCCCCACAACCTCGCCCAGCACCAGCCAGGCATCGGCCGGCATGCCGGCAGCGCTTTTCAGCCGCACAATCTCAGACAGCTTACACTCAAAATTCACTTTCGCCGCCGCCACACGCGGCGGCTTCACCAGCCTGGATGGCGCCTTTTCCAGCCCTGCCAACTCAAACTCATCCACCCCATATGGCGCGGCCGCGGAGCTTTCATTCATCGCCGCCCCCAGCTCGCGCGTTACCAAATTCCACACAAACTCACCCGTATCCTGCACGTTACGCAGCGAATCTTTGGCGCCGATCGATGAGAACCCGATGATCGGCGGCTTGTAGCAAAACGCATTGAAAAAGGAGTATGGCGCCAGGTTAACACCACCGTCCGCGCCCTGCGTGGACACCCAGCCAATAGGCCGCGGCCCCACTATGGCATTGAACGGATCGTGCCTCAGCCCATGCCCGCGCGCGGGTTCGTAGAAATATCTGTCCATCCGCCAAAGATAATCATCGCGCCCGTGTTTGAAAGTGCGCGGCTCAGCCCCGCACGGCCAAAACGCCCTCAAACGCCGGCTCGCGATAGGCGCAAACGCGCCCGCCGCCATTCACTTTGGCTTCGGCCAATGCCCGCGCGGCCCGGCGCGTCAACTCCAGCGGGTTGTAAAGATCATCCATAGTGAAAGACGCCGCGCCACAGCTCACTGTCAGCAAACCATCCTTGCGCCCAGCATCAGCCAGGCCCAGGGCGCGTATGGCCTCGGCTATCTGGCCCGCCACACGTAACGCCCCGCTGCCATCGGCCAGCGGTAGCAGTACGGCAATTTCGGTATCGCTATAACGCGCCACAATGTCTCCCGTGCGGCGGGGTACAGCCTGCACGGCCTGCGCGACGTCACGCAGGCATATATTAGCCTGACGCGCCCCATAATGGCTGATAAATTGGTCGAACTGGTCAACCTCAATCAACACTAGCCCTAGCGGCTTTTTACTCCGCACGGCACGCTTGAATTCATAACCCAGGCTGGCATCAAACTGCGCGCGGTCTGCCAGACCCGTCACCGCATCCTCGCCCGCAATGCCATCCACCGCCCCGGCATGGGCAGGCGGGCGCGTTTCGGCCCGTTTAGGTTCAGTCACGTCAAGCATCACCCCGTTCACCAGCTCCACCGTGCCATCCTCGCCCAGCACCGCCTGGGCGCTTAAAGTCACGTTGCGAATCTCGCCATCCGGCCGCCGCAGCCTTGCCGCCATATCGAACGACCCGCCATCCGTGGCCACGCCTTGCAACAGCGCCGCCAGACGTTTGCTGTCCAAAGGATGAAAAGCAGCCAATACGGTTTCCACATCTGGCTGGTAATGTTCGCGCCACAAACCATGAATCCGGAACATTTCATCGGACCAGATCAGCCTGTTCTCTGGCACGGTAAGCTGCCAATGCCCCACATGCGCGGCCTGCTCCGCCATATCCAGCCAGGCCCGTGCTGCCTGCGCCTGCGCCTGCGCCCGTTGTGCCAAATCCTGCATCCTGGGATTAACGATTTTCATCTGCCCCTGGCGGATTCGCCTTATCGGCGCCCGGCACAGTACCAGTAGGGTAAGGAAGGACAGAGCAGCTAGCCCCGCCAATACACGCTGCAATGCTTCAATACCAAAAGGTGCTGCCACCACCAGGCAGGTTTGCGCCAGCGCGCCGGTCAGCGCCGCAATCATCAGCGCGGCCCGCCTGTGCCCCAGCGCCGTGCGCGCTGTCGCGGCAAACAAATCGTTTACGGCAAAGGCCGCCGCCAAAAAGCCAACAGCCATCACAGAATCAGGAATCGCCCTTGCCGAGATCATTTTGCCTCATCCACATTAAGAACCAAGCGGGCCGGTACTGATTAACGTCCCGTTTGTTTTGTAGAATGCAGCAACAAAGTTAAGTGTGGGCTAACGGATCGGCGGAAATAATCACCTGCGCGTAGGCGTAAGGGTATTCATCCGTCAACGAAAGAAACAGGCGCGCCTCATACCCGGCGGGGGTAATGGCCTTCAGCCGCTCCAAAGCCGCCCCGTGCAACGACAATGTGGGCTGCCCGCTGGGCAAATTCGTCACCCGCAAATCCGAGAGAAACACCCCATCGCGGAACCCCGTGCCCAGCGCCTTGGCGCAAGCCTCTTTCGCCGCGAAGCGTTTGGCGTAGCTCGATGCCGCCTGCCCCGCACGCTTCTCAGCCCGCGCGCGCTCGGTTTCAGAAAATACGCGGTGCGTGAACCGCTCCCCGTGCCGCTCCAGCGTCCGCTCGATACGGCGTATGTCGCAAATATCGGAGCCAAGGCCTATTATCATGCCCTAGCCCGTTCCACTTGCGCGATGCTGGCCGCGCCGCGCAGCCCCGCTATAACCTGGTTGAGATGGCGCGTATCACGCACCTCCACATCCACAAGGGCCTCGAAAAAATCCTGCTGGCGCTGCGTAACCTTGAGATTGGCAATCGCCCCACCCTGTTGCGAAACCGCATTGGTAAGATTGGCCAGTGCCTGCGGGCTATTGGTTGCAATCACACCTATGCGGCCAATAAATTTCCCGGCCTTCGGCTCCATGCGGGAAATCGCGGCATTATCCCAATCCACGTCGATAAACCGTTCCGGTGTCGCCGCGAATGTTTCAAGTGTGGCGCATTCCTTGGTATGGATGGTCACGCCCTTGCCCGTGGTAACGATGCCGACAATCTTGTCACCCGGCAGCGGGTGGCAGCATCCGGCATAATGCACATCCATCCCGGCCACCAAGCCGGTAACAGCCATATTGCTCTCGGGCCGCAACGCGGCATTACGCGGCGAGCGTGCGGCAAGCCCCGTGCCCATGAACGCGGGCAGCATACGCGGCGCGCCACCCCCGCGCAGTTCGGGGTAGGCCGCATGCACAACATCCTTCGGCCCTACAATGCCGGTGGCAACTGCAACGTAAAGGTCGTCCACGCTCGATTGCTTGAAATGCTTGGCAACAGGCTCCAGCACTTTTTCCGAACCATCCACGCCATCCTGGCGGAAGGCCTTGGCGAGCATCGACTTACCGGCATCGCGGTGCTGGTCCCGCATCTGCTGCGCCAAAAAGCGGCGGATGCGGGCACGCGCCTTACCCGTAACAACAAAGCGCTCCCATTGCGGGCTGGGCGTGCCGCCGCGGGCGGTGAGAATTTCCACCTGGTCGCCATTCTGCAACTCGTAGCGCAGCGGCATAAGCCGGCCATTAATGCGCGCACCCACACAGGTATCGCCAATCTGGCTATGCACCGCATAGGCAAAATCAACCGAGGTCGCGCCGCGCGGCAACTGAATGAGCTGCCCCTTGGGCGTGAAGCAGAACACCTGGTCCTGGTATAATTCCAGCTTGGTGTTTTCCAAAAACTCATCTGGAGCGGCGGAGTTTTCCAAAATCTCCAGCAGATCCTGCACCCAGCGGAATTTCTTCACATCGCCGGGCGAGGCATCATCTTGCTTGTAAAGCCAATGCGCCGCCACACCGTTTTCCGCCACGGCCTGCATTTCCGCCGTGCGTATCTGAATCT
>JAKBCX010000137.1 GCA_021807465.1 Pseudomonadota bacterium
CTGCCGGTGCGCTTCGCCATGGACCGCGCCGGGCTGGTGGGGGCCGATGGCGCCACCCATGCGGGGGCGTTCGATCTTTGCTATCTGGGGCCGATGCCGAACATGGTCATCATGGCGCCCTCGGATGAGGCGGAGCTGATGCATGCGGTGGCCACGGCGGCTGCGATTGACGACCGGCCGTCTGCTTTCCGCTATCCGCGTGGCGAGGGTGTGGGGATAGAGCTGCCGGCGCGAGGGACCGTGTGGGAGATTGGCAAGGGGCGCATCCTGCAGGAAGGCAACAAGATCGCCATTCTGGCGCTGGGGCCGCGCTTGGCTGACGCGCAGAAGGCGGCGGCCGAGCTGGCCGCGCACGGTTTCCCCTGTACCGTGGCCGATGCGCGCTTCATGAAGCCGCTGGATACGGCGATGATTGACCAGCTTGCGCGCCATCACGAGGTACTCATCACCATCGAGGAAGGCGCGGCTGGCGGGTTTGGCGCGGCTGTGGCACACCATCTGTCCTGGACCGGGGCGTTTGATAAGGGGTTGAAATTCCGGCCAATGACCCTGCCTGACCGGTTAATTGACCACAACACCCCGGCTGCCCAGCTTATTGAAGCCGGGCTGACGGCGAGCCATATAGTGACTCACGCGATTGCGGCCCTGGGGCTGGATTCGCAATTTGGTGCGGTGGCCATTCCGGCGCAATGAGAAGGAAAGGATAGGGCAGGGCGCATGAAACGTATTTTTCTCGCTGCCCTGTTGGCCATTGGCCTGGGCGCTGCCGCCCAGGCTGATACAACGCCCGAGGCCGCCCCGGTGCAAACCCTGAATAACGGGCTTTTGGCGTCCATGAAGGCCGGGTCTGGCGGGGCCAGTATCGCGGCGCGCGATGCCCAGCTGGCGCCGGTGGTGGAGCAAAGCTACGATTTGCAGGTGGTGACGAAAAATTCCGTGGGATTTCTCTGGTCCACCTTGCCAGCCGCGCAGCAGCAAGAGCTGATAAAGCTGATCGGCGAGTTTACCACCACTTCTTATGCCAGCCAGTTCAACTCTTATAGCGGCGAGAGTTTTTCCATTCTGCCGGATGAGAAGAAGCTGGGGGCGAATTATATTATCCAGAGTAAGCTGAAGCCCGGCGGCGGCGGCGACCCGGTGGATTTGGATTATGTGGTGCAGAACACCCCTCAGGGTTGGCGCATTACCGATGTTCTGCTGGGCGGCACGATCAGCCAGGTGGCGCTGCATAATTCCGATTTTGCCTCGCTGGTAAGCTCGGGCGATGCTTCGCGGCTGATTAAGGCGCTGAAGGCCAAGATCGCGGCGCTGCAGAGCGGCACTGCTTCGCAATAATGCAGGAGGTATGGGGCTGAATGCTGGTTTTTGCCGGCATTGCCGCGCTTTGCGCCCTGGCGGGCGTGGCGCAGCTTATAATGGGTATGGTGCTGGTGCGGCAATTTGCCGCGGCCCCCATTGCCGTGCCCGCGGCGCGCCCGGCGGTTACGGTTCTCAAGCCGCTTCATGGCGCGGAACCGCTGCTGGAGCAGGCGCTGGAATCGTTCTTTCTGCTGGATTACCCCGATTACCAGCTTGTGTTTGGCGTGCAGAGCGCGGCTGATCCGGTTCTACCGGTGCTGGAGCGGCTGCGTGCGCGCTACCCGGCGCGCGATGCGGCGGTGGTGGTGAACCCGGCCCGGCATGGTAGCAACGGCAAGGTTTCCAACCTTATCAATATGCTGCCTTCCGCGCGGCACGATGTGCTGGTGATCTCGGATGCGGATATTCACGCGCCGCCTTATTTTTTGGACCGTGTTGTGGCAGCGCTGCAAGGGGCGCGCGTGGGGCTGGTGACCACGCTTTACTCCGCTTTGCCCGGCGTGCCCGCCTTGGCGGCGCAGCTGGGGGCGGCGCAGGTTAATTACAGCTTTTTGCCCGGCACGCTGCTGGCGCGCAGGCTGGGGCGGCAAGATTGCCTGGGCGCCACCATGGCGCTGCGCCGTAGCGTGCTGGCGGAAATAGGCGGGCTGCAGGCGCTGGTGGAGCATCTGGCCGATGACCAGGTGCTGGGGCGGCTGGTGCTGGCGCGCGGCTACAAGCTGGCCCTGGCGCAAGTAGTGCCGGCCACCACTGTGCCGGAGGCGGATTTTGCCTCCTTATACAGGCATGAGCTGCGCTGGGCGCGCACCATACGCGCCTTGGTGCCGGTGCCTTATGCGGCCTCGGTGCTGCAAAACCCGCTGGGGTGGGCGGTGCTATGCGTGCTGTTTTCGGGCGCCGCCATTTGGGCCTGGGTGCTTTTTATTGCCGTGCTGGCCCTGCGGGTGCTGGCGGCGCGGCGCATAGAGGGGGTTTTGCGCCTGCCCCGGCTGGGGCAATGGTGGAGTTTCCTGTTGCGCGATTCGTTTTCCGCCATCATCTATATTGCCAGCTTTGCGGGCAACCGGGTGGACTGGCGCGGCCAGATGATGCAAGCCGATCCCGGCAAAGTAGTTTGAGTTGAGAGACACCAGATGACGATGAAAACCCTATTCCTGCAGCCCCCTTCCTTCGATGGCTTCGATGGCGGCGCGGGGTCGCGCTACCAGGCGCGGCGCGAGATTAAGAGCTTCTGGTTTCCCACCTGGCTGGCCCAGCCGGCCGCCCTGCTGCCGGATAGCACGCTGATAGACGCGCCCCCGGCCAAGCTGACCATGGCGGACGTGCTGCCACACGCCAAGACGCATCAGCTTCTCATCATCCACACCTCCACCCCGTCTTTCGCCAACGATGTGAAAGTGGCGGAGGAGTTCAAGAAGCTGAACCCCTCGATGCTGGTGGGCTTTATCGGCGCCAAGGTGGCGGTGCAGCCGGAGGAATCTCTCGCGCGGGCCAAGGTACTGGATTTTGTCTGCGGCAATGAGTTCGATTTCACCATCAAGGAAATTGCCGAGGGCAAGCCTTTGCCTGAGGTGCAGGGCATCTGGTGGCGCAACGAGGCGGGCGAGATCGTGAAGAACGAAGACCGCCCCCTGCTCATGGATATGGATGAGCTGCCCTTCGTCGTGGATGTTTACAAGAAGCATCTGCGGATGGAGGATTACTTCATCGGCTATCTCAAGCACCCTTATATCTCCATCTATACGGGCCGCGGCTGCAAGTCTCACTGCACCTTCTGCCTGTGGCCGCAGACGGTGGGCGGCCATAAGTACCGCACGCGCTCGGTGGAGAATGTCATCGCCGAGATCAAGCGCGCCAAGGAGCTGTTCCCGAACGTGCAGGAGATCATGTTCGACGACGATACCTTCACCGATAATCTGCCCCGCGCGGAGGCGATTGCGAAGGAGCTGGGCAAGCTGGGCATTACCTGGAGCTGCAACGCCAAGGCCAATGTGCCCTACGAGACGCTGAAAGTGCTGAAGGAAAACGGGCTGCGCCTGCTGCTGGTGGGCTATGAATCCGGCAACCAGCAAATTCTGCACAACATCAAGAAGGGCATGCGCATCGATGTGGCGAAGAAATTCACCGCCGATTGTCACAAGCTGGGCATTGCCATCCATGGCACCTTCATCGCCGGCCTGCCGGGCGAGACGCGCGAGACCCTGAAGGAGACCATCGCGTTTGCCAAGGAGATCAACCCGCACACCATTCAGGTGTCGCTGGCAGCACCTTACCCCGGCACCTTCCTGTATAACCAGGCGGTGAAGGAAGGCTGGCTGGATGTGGAGCATGCGGAGCTGATCGATGAGCATGGCGTGCAGATCGCGCCGCTGCATTATCCGCATCTCAGCCATAAGGAAATTTTCGATTCGGTGGAGACGCTGTACCGCGAATTCTATTTCCGGCCGTCGAAGATACTCTCCATTTTGAAGGAGATGATATTGTCGCCGCAGATGATGGTACGGCGCCTGCGCGAGGGCGTAGAGTTCTTCGCCTTCCTGAAGGAGCGTAACGCGGCCAAGGCGGCGCTGCCGGCGGAGTAAGCCGCCCCGCTGCCCTTCTGGCTGTTTGTCCGATTTCATCAAGCCTATGGCGGGTGCCAGGGCTAGGGTACGGCAAACGATGCTGGGAGGATGGCATGGACAGCGAATTGCAGGCGTTTCTGGACCGGGAAAAGATCAAGGATTGCCTGGTGCGCTTGGCGCGCGGCGAGGATAGGCGCGATGCGGGGCTGATCTCGGGCGCCTATTGGCAGGATTCCATCACCGATTACGGCGTGTTCCGGGGCAATTTCGATGAATATCTGGCCTGGGTGGTGCCCGGCGCCGATGCGATTACCTGCACGCAGCACATGCTGGGGCAGAGCTTTATTGTGCTGGAAGGCGATAAGGCGCGGGTGGAAACGCAGGTGATTTCGTATCACCGCGTGAATATGGGCACGGAAGAGCGCGATACGTGCATTGGCGGGCGCTATCTGGACAAGTTTGAGAAGCGCAACGGCGAATGGCGCATTGCCAGCCGTGTGATGCTTTATGATTGGTACGAGGATTTCGGCAAGGCGATTGACTGGTCGCAGGGCGTGATGGGGCTTCCCTTCAGCGCGCCGCATTTCTCGGGCCGCGCCCATGGCGATTACAGCGTGGAGTTTTTCGCCTGATGGGTAAGCTGGGCGGTAAGGTCGCGCTGGTAACAGGTGCCAGCCGTGGCATTGGCAAGGGCATTGCGTGCGTTTTGGGCGAGCAGGGCGCCACGGTTTATATTACCGGCCGCACGGTGAGCCATGGCACGCACCCTCTGCCCGGCACGCTGGGCGAGACGGCAGCCGAGGTGGAAAAGCGCGGCGGCAAGGCCGTGCCGGTGGCCGTGGACCATGCGGATGACGCGCAGGTGGCGGCTTTGTTCGAGCGGATACGAAACGAACAAGGGCGGCTGGATGTTCTGGTGAATAATGCCATCGCCTTGCCGCATGAGATGACGCAGCCCGGCGGGTTTTGGGAAAAGCCAATCTCCAACTGGGAGATTTTCGATATTGGCGTGCGGGCGGCGTTTGTGGCGGCCTGGCACGCGGCGCAGATGATGGTGCCGCGGAAATCCGGGCTGATTGTGGGACTCTCCGGCTATGTGGGAGTACGTTACACCTACAACGTCATTTTCGGCACCGCCAAGACAGCGGTGGACCGCATGGCGCGGGATATGGCCATTGAGCTGAAACCGCATAATGTGGCGTCTGTCTCGCTGTGGCAGGGCTTTACCTATACCGAGCGCGCGACGGAGAATTTGAAAACTGTGGCGGGCATGGCGAACCAGTTGAACAGCGCGGCAGGTAGCTCGCCGGAATTTCCGGGCCGCGTGATCGCGGCGCTGGCGGCGGATGCGCGGATTATGGAAAAGACTGGCGGCAGCTACATAAATGCCGAACTGGCCCAGGAATACGGGCTGACGGATATTGACGGGCG
>JAKBCX010000138.1 GCA_021807465.1 Pseudomonadota bacterium
TGAGGTCAGCATTTACGGCCCCTTCGCCGAAACCGTGCATGGTTCGCAACATAGCTGGTCTGGCCATGTGGGGCTGCAAACCACGGTAGCGGACCGGCTGACCTTAAGCGCGGCATTGCGTGACGACAGCGTTTCGAGTTTCGGCAATGCCATCACCTGGCGGTTGGGCGGGGCGTTCGCCATTCCAGCACTTTTCACCACGCTCAAAGCCTCGGTCGGCACCGGGTTTCTGGCACCGTCGCTTTTCGACCTTTATTACGTCGATGGCTACGGCGACCGTGGCAACCCGAATTTGAAACCGGAATACAGCACGGGCTGGGAGATCGGGCCGGATTTCGCCTTGCCGCTCTTTGGCCGCGCCGATGGGCTGGATGTGTCCGTCACTTATTTCTCAACCCATATACGCGACCTCATCCAATCGGTGCAGATGCCTGATTATACCTATATGGAAGAGAATGTGGCCCAGGCTTCGGCCAATGGTGTGGAAACTGATTACCATATTCGCCCGGCAAGCTGGCTGACAGCGGATGTGAATTACACCTATACCAACGCGGTTTCTAACACGACTGGCCAGCCTTTGCTGCGGCGGCCCAAAAATACCGGGAGCGTTTCGCTTACCATCACGCCGCTTCCCGGCCTGATGATTGCGCCGCAAGTGCAATATACAGGCCGGTTCTATGATTATCTTTATGGCAATAACGGCTACCCGGTTACCAGCAATGGCGGAATCGGAAGCTCCGATCCGGGAACGATTGTGAATCTCACCGTCAGCTATGCGTTGAACCCGGTTTTCACATTGTTCGCCACTGGGCGGAATATTCTCAATTCACCATTCGAGGCCAGTAACGGGCTGCAGGTTCCTGGCGCCTCCATGCTGATTGGGATCCGGGCGGCGGCGGAATAGGCGCCGCCCGGGTTAAGGGGATGGGCTTACTTCCCATCCCCTCCGTTCTTGTCATTGCTCAGGTCCACACCAACAAACAGCGCCTGTCCCTGGCGGATAACCCGCAGCAGCACCGCGCCGGAGCCGGATTTACGCGCGGCGTCGATGGCATTCACCGCCTGGGATGGGTCATGCACATCGGCCGAACCCACACCCACAACCACGTCACCCGGCTGCAGCCCGGCCAAATCGCCGGGCGAATTGGGCCGCACCGCCGTAACAACGGCGCCGGATGTGCCTGTGGGCAGGTTAAGCTGGTTCAGCGCATCCGGGGTTAGCGGCGCCAGGGTCAGCCCCAGCGCCCCGTGCCCGTTTTCACCCTGCTGGCCACCGCCATTCTGCTGGAAGCCGGCATCTGGGTTGGCGGGCATGGTGGTTACCGCCACGCTCACATGCTGCTGCTTGCCGTCGCGCAGATAAATAATGTCCGCCTTGTGGTTGGGATCGACATTGGCAATGTCCGAGGCCAGATCGCCGGGGCTGGTCACGGTTTCGCCATTCACCGAGATAATCACATCACCCGGCTTCAGCCCCGCACGCTCGGCCGGGCTGCCGGAAGAAACCGCGGCAATCAGCGCGCCATCCTTGGCCGGGTTGGCCATGGGCAGGCCCATCGCCTGCGCCATTTGCGGCGTGATCTGCTGCGCGGCCACACCCAGATAGCCGCGCACCACCTTGCCATTGGCGATGAGCTGTGCGGTGATGCGCTTGATGGTGTTGGAGGGAATGGCGAAGCCAATGCCGACCGAGCCGCCCGAGGGGCTGAGGATGGCCGTGTTCACGCCAATCACCTTGCCCTGCTGGTCGAAGAGCGGGCCGCCGGAATTACCCTCGTTGATGGGCGCGTCGATCTGAATGAAGCGGTCATAAGGCCCGTCGCCAATATCGCGCCCCAGGGCCGAAACAATGCCCGCCGTCACCGTGCCATCCAGCCCAAACGGATTGCCCATGGCGATAACCCACTCGCCAGGTATCACCTTCGTGGAATCACCCAGCTCGACATAGGGCAGCGGGTGGCCGACGGAAATCTTCAATACGGCCAAATCGGTCTTGGGGTCGGTGCCAATAATTTTGGCCGGATAGGTGTTCCCGTCAGACAAAGTAACCGTGACCGTGCGCGCATCTTTCACCACATGGTTATTGGTGACGATGATGCCCGACGAATTGATGATGAAGCCCGACCCCTTGGCCTCCACCGCCTGCGGCTGCTGCGGTGCGCCAAAGCCAAAGGGAAAACCGGGAATCTGCGGAAAACCAGGTGGCAAGCCCTGCTGGCCCTGGCCATTGTCACCGCCCTGATTATCCGATGCCTGATGCAGCTTGAGATGCACATCCACCGAGACAACGGCAGGGGAAACAGCCTTCACGAGGCCAGAAAAATCCGGCACCGGGGTGACGCTTTTGGCCACGATGGCGGATGTATCCAAAGACTGATCGGCGGCATGGGCCGGCGGGCAAATGAGAGCGGTGCTCCCAAGCAATGCCAGCGAGAGCGCGGCGGCACGGGAAAGAGACTGGCGCATTTTTATGGAAAACTCCTGAAGATGCCTTCTGTGATGGCCGGACCGGCCCGATAACTGTTACTCAAATGCCACAGCCAAGACCCATTCTCAACCGTGTTACAAAAAAGGTTACACTTCTTAACCCCTCGAAAAAATATAGAGGCGAGGCTACCCGGCATCGCGCCCGCCCAATAGATAGGGCAAGGCGCGCGGCTGAAAACCCCGGCGCCCGGGCTTTTATTGCACTGCCCGGCCTGGCCCCGTGGCATAACTCACCGGTTCATTAAAACCGGCAATCGCGCATGCTCCAGCACATGGCGCGTAATGCCGCCAAGGATAAGCTGGCGCAGGCGCGAGGAGGTGGAATAAGCGCCCATGGACATCAGATCAGCCCCAAAATCCTCCGCGGCGGCCAGCAGCCCGGCGCCGGTAACGCCCTTGCGCGGGTAGAACTGCACCAATTCCGCCGCAACACCGTGGTGCGAGATATATTCAACCACATCCTCGCCCGAAGGGCCGGGGCGGCGGTACTGGTCACACACCAAAATCCGCACAGCCTCGGCCTGGCGGACAAAAGGCATTACCGAGGCCAGCGCCGAGGCGGCATTGGCGGTGCCGTTCCAGGCAATGGCCACGCGCTTGCCCAAAGTTTCCTGCGGCGCCACCGGGGCCAGCAGCACGGGGCGGCCGGAATCGAACAGCACCGCATGCAGGGCGTCGGCGGTCGCCACATCCTCACCGGCTTGCGGGTGTGGCACAATGGTAAGGTCGGCCAGCCGCGCGCGATGAGCGATCACCTCATCCTCGCGCCCGGCAAAGCAGGTGAAGCTGGCGCTTGGCTCGTCACGGCCGCGCAACGCCTCACCCACCGGCACCTCCGCCGCTTCCGCCGCCAGGGCAAACAGCTCTTCCAGGCTACGCTCGCGCGCGCCAGAAGCGCGCTCGGTCGCGCTCATCATGTCCTCGATCATGGCCCCGGTCATGCCCTCGCCCACAAAAGGCGCAAATTCCTGGGAGCTGCGTATGTGCAGCACCTGCAAATGCGCATTCCAGCGCTTAGCCAGCATCAACCCGGTTTGCAGGGCGCCGGCGGCCGAAGCCGGGCTGCTGACCGGAAGCAGGAATTTACGGACAGACATCCAGGCCTCCTTTTTGTTCGTTCCCCCCGACTATATGCGATGCCGCCGGAAAAACTAGGTGAGTGTTTCATCCGCCGCCTTGGGGGTGGCGGATGGCGCGGCGCTTACAGCATGTCGCGCAGCCGGAACCAGGATGTGGCCAGCAGCAAGGCCGGGGTGCGGAGGGCAGGCCCGCCAGGGAAGCGCGAATGCGGGATGCGGGCGAACAAGTCGAACCGCTCCGCCTGCCCGGCTATGGCCTCGGCCGCCAGCTTACCGGCCAGACCCGTGAGCGACACGCCATGACCCGAGAAACCATGGGCGAAGAGGATATTATCCGCCAGCCGCCCAAAATGCGGGGCGCGGTTGACGGTAATGTCCACATTGCCGCCCCATAGATATTCCACCTTCGCATCTTTGAGCTGCGGGAACACGCGCTGGGCGCGGCGCAGCATGGAGGCGCCAAGGCTGGGCGGCGGCAAGGTGGAATAGGAAACACGCCCGCCGAACAACATACGGTTATCGGGCGAGCGGCGGAAATAATCGAGCACGAAATTCAAATCCGCCACGGCCTCGTTGCCGGGGATGAGGCTGGGCACGTCATCGCGTGGTTCCGTCGCCATAACGTAAGTGCCAACAGGCATGATATAGCCTGCAAGTTTCTTCTCCAGCCCGCCAAGATAGGCGCCACCGGCAACAAGCAAATAAGATGCCCTGACGCGGTGTTTGCCAACATGCAGGGTGATGGTGCGCCCCTGCTCAACCTTGCTGACCGGCGCCTGGGCATAAAGCTGCGCGCCAGCCGCCTGCGCTGCCTTGGCCAGCCCCAGAGTGTAATTATAAGGGTGGATATGGCCAGCAAGCTTATCTTCCAGCGCCGCGATGTAGCGCGGCGATGGCAGGCGCGCCTGCAACTCGGCCCCGGTAAGCAACCGTCCCACCGGCGCGCCAAACGCGGCCAGCTCCTCCTGCTCCTCGCGCAGGTCGCGCACCTGCCGCTCCTTCAGGGCCACATGCATATAGCCGCGCACAAGGTCGGCCGGAATATCAAAACGCGCGATCTGGTTTTGTAGCAGATCCACCGCCTCCACCGACATATCCCATAGCCGTTTAACCGTTTGTTCATCGGTTAATTGCCGCAATTTATGCAGCGAGCAGGCAAAGCCCGCCAGCGCCTGGCCGCCATTGCGGCCCGAGGCACCCCAGCCAATATCCTGCGCCTCCAGCAGCGCCACCTTGTAGCCGCGCTCGGCCAGGTGCAGCGCCGCTGAAACACCGGTAATGCCACCGCCGATGATCGCGACATCGGCAGTGGTATCACCGGCCAGGGTGCTGGCTGTAAGGTCAACTTTACGCGTAGCGTGATAATAGTTTTGCATTCAATGTATCATCCTGTTAGCGGGAAGCATGGTACCCATCCCTCGTGTTGTTTATTCAGCTTGGCTGCAGGGGGTGGCGCAGGCGCCGGCCATGGTGCAGCTTTGCCTTACGCGCTGGGCGGAGCTTAACCCCGGCCACCAAATTCAGGTGCTCGACGCCCAAGCCGCCGCAGCGCTGCTTGCACCCTATAACATTCCCCCCGTGCCCGCCCAGGCACTCTCGGACATAGTTCGTGTGAAATTACTGCTGGACCATGGGGGCGTATGGGTGGATGCCACGCTTTTTCCCGTATTGCCACTGGATGCATGGCTACCAGGGCTTGTGGCTAGCACGGGTTTTTTCGCCTTTGCCCGGCCAGGGCCGGACCGGCCCATCTCTTCCTGGCTTATGGCGGCGGCGCCTGGTCA
>JAKBCX010000139.1 GCA_021807465.1 Pseudomonadota bacterium
ATTATTGCGTCTATGCCCCGGTATTTGATGACAAAGGCGAGCTGATCCTGTTCCAGACCCTGCAGGCCCACCAAGGTGACACGGGCGGCAAAGACCCAGGCGGCTTCACGCTGGAAGCAACGGACATTTACACCGAGGGTGTGTGCTACCCCTGCCTCAAACTCGTGCATCGTGGCGGTAAGCGCAAGGATGTCATCCACATGCTGGAGCGCAATAACCGCTTCGCCACATTCGGCGGCGACCTTGCCGCTATGATCGGCGGCGTGCAGCAGGCGGCGGTGAAATTGCAGGACATGATCCGCAAGCACGGGTCAGACGTGGTGAAAGCCGCCATCAACCACGCCATCGCCCATAGCGAGAAGCGCATGCGCGAGGAAGTCTCCCGCTGGCCCGACGGCGTTTACGAAGGCACGGTTCTCATCGACCACGACACGGCAGGCACGCGCGACATCAAGGTGCATGTCGCCTGTACCGTGCGCGGCGACCAACTGACCGTCGATCTCACCGGAACGGATGACCGCCAGAACCTCGTCGGCGTATGGAACACTTTCGCCAATAGCCGCTCTTACGTCATGACCCAGGTGGGGGCGGCCATCGATCCGTCCATCGACAAGAACGAAGGCCTGTTCAACGCGGTGGAGATCGTCATCCCCGCTGGCTGTATCGCCCAGCCCCCGCCAGGTAAGCCCGCCGCCCTGGGCTCTTTTCATCCGGCCAGTGAAATCACCGAGGCTGTCTGCCTCGCGCTCAGCCAGGTGGTGCCGGAGCGCGCCGCCCCACAGCTCTACAAAATCGGCATGCCCAACGCCGTCATGGGGTTCGATGCCAGCGGGATGATGTGGATGGACCAAGGGGTGGATTGCCGCTCCATGGATGCCTCCGCCGTGCAGGGCATAGATGGCTGGGGTTCCTGCCCGGTTAGCCTCGGCAATTTGCTGTTATCAGAAGCCGAAGATGCTGAAATGCGCTTCCCCATACTCAATGTCAGCCGCGAGATGAAAACCGATGGCGGCGGTGCAGGCCAATGGCGCGGCGCGCCTGGTAGCCTCAACGTGAAAACCGTTCTCGCCCCCACCATGGCAGTGGCCTGGATGGTCTCCGCCGACCACCCGCTGCGTGGCATGTGCGGCGGAGACGATGCCATACCGTACTCAAATTATTTCGAGGCCGGCTCACCCAACGAGCGCAAGATCGAGCGCACAGCCCAGGCGCAGCTCCCCGCAGGTGCCACCATCGCCTACCAGCATGGCGGCGGCGCCGGCTTCGGCCCCGCTTTGTCGCGCGACCCTGATGCGGTGAAGGAGGACGTGCTGGACGAATATGTAAGCCTGCAAGCCGCACGTGAAACATATGGCATTGTACTCACCGGCACTCTGGAAGATTACGACCTAGCGGTTGATTACGCCGCGACGGAAAAGCTCCGTGCGCAAATGCGCAAAGCCGCCTGACGAATTTTTAAGAACAACCCGGCACCGCCGGACGAGGGAGCAAAATGGGTTATCGCGTTGGTATCGATATTGGCGGCACATTCACCGATTTCGCACTCCTTAAAGGCACGGAGGTCATCGTCCACAAAAACCTCTCCACGCCCGAGGATCGCTCGATAGGTGTGATGAACGGTCTGGAAATACTGGCTGATAAAGAAGGCCTGAAGTTGCACGATTTCCTGGGCCAATGTGATGCCATTGTCCACGCCACCACCGTGGCTGATAACACGCTTATCGAAATGAATGGCGCGCTCACCGGCCTCATCACCACGGAAGGCTTCCGCGACGAAATCGAATATCGCCGTGGCTTCAAGGAAGACATCTGGGATGTCCGCCTGGCCCCGCCCAAGCAAATCACCCCGCGCCGCCGCCGTCTCACGGTTTCCGAGCGCGTGCTGTTCAACGGTTCCGTCCACAAACCGCTGGACGAATCCTCCGTCCGCGCCGCCTGCCGCAAACTCCGCAAGCAAGGCGTAAAATCCGTCGCGGTCTCCTTGCTGTTTTCCTTCATCAACCCGGCGCATGAAAAGCGCATCGGCGAAATTATCGCCGAGGAGCTTCCTGGCGCCAACATCTCGCTCTCGCACCAGGTTCTACCGCGCGGCCCAGAATATGACCGCACCAGCACCACGGTGGTCAACGCCTATATCGCGCCCCCCGTCACCGCCTATATCGAACGTCTTGCCTCCCGCCTGAAGGAAAGCGGCTACCCCCGCCAGCTCCTCGTCATGCAGGCCAATGGCGGCGTGATGACCAAGGAATACATAGACGGCGCCCCCATCCGCGTGCTCGCCTCCGGCCCCGTGGGTGGTGTGGCTGGCTCCGCCTATGTTGGCACCGCCAAGGGCCATCCCAATCTGCTCTGTGTCGATCTCGGCGGCACCTCCTACGATATGTCTCTGGTCATTAACGGCACCGCCCCCGCCGAGGCGGGTTGGAACATGCACCACCGCTACCTCATCGGCGTGCCGATGGTGAAGGTGGAAACGCTCGGCGCGGGCGGTGGCTCCATCTGCCATGTGCAAGGCGGCGCGCTGAAAGTCGGCCCAGCCTCGGCAGGTTCCGTGCCCGGCCCCATCGCCTATGGCAAAGGCGGCACGCAGCCCACGGTTACGGACGCGCTGGTCATGCTGGGCATCCTCTCCACTGAAGAGTCCTTCGCCGGGGGTAGCTTCCGTCTCAGCCGCGAAGGCGTGGACGCAGCCTTCCAGAAACTCGGCGATGAAATGGGCTACTCCGCCGAGGACGCCGCCTTCGATTGCTGGCGCATCGTCAACGCCAACATGACGCAGGGTGTGCGCCGCACCGTGGCCAGCCAGGGCAGCGTGGAGCCGCATAACTTCACCATGCTCGCCTATGGCGGCAACGGCCCTGCCTTCGCCGCCGTGCAGGCGGACGATCTCGGCATCACCCGCGTCCTCATCCCCAAAACCTCGCCCACTTTCTCAGCGCTCGGCACGCTCGTTGCCAATCCCAGTATCGATGAAGAGCGCTCCTACACCGCCAAGGTCAACGCGCTCGATATTCCGCGTATGAAGGCACTCTGGAACGAACTAGCCACCCGCGCGGAAAAATTCTTCGCCGATGCCCAGTTCAAACGTGAAGACATCGTGGCGGACTACCAGCTCAACATGCGCTATGCCGGGCAGAATTTCGCCCTCACATTCGGCGTGCATCCCAACGGCGCGCTACACGATCTCTCCTTCGCCGATGACGCGCTGGGCGAGCGCGCCTTGGCTATGTTTAACGAGCGTCATCTCGCGGAATATAACCACATACGCGAGCACGAACTGCCGGAAGTCATCGGCGTCCGCCTCGCTACCCATGTCGTCACCCCATCGCCTACCGTTGCCATGGGGTTCGAAACGCCCGCCCAGCCCGCCGCGCCCACCAAAACCCGCCGCGCCAATCTCGGCCAGGGCTTTGCTGAAACCCCCATCTTCTACGGCAATAATCTCAAACCCGGCCACATTATCACCGGCCCCGCCATTATCCACGAGGTCTTCACCACCATCGTCGTCTATCCCGGCTGGCAGGCGCGGGTGGATGATGCAGGCGATTACGAACTGATCCGCCTGCCATGAGCGGCTGGGTGCGAGGCGGCGCTACCGGTCTCCTTATCCCCGCCCACGGCGAAGCCCTGAAACAAGGCGGCGCGGATTTCCTTACTGCCGCCTTCCGCGCCGCAGGCACGCTGGGTGCCGATAACGCGGTCACGCGCATCAACCAAATCACAGAATGCAAAGGCGGTAGCACCGGCCGCAAATTTTTCCTATCAGTGGCCTATACCCATCCTGCTCCAGGCCTGCACGAAAGCCTCTTCGTCAAATTCTCGCGCGACTTCGAGGACCCCATCCGCGACCGCGGCCGTGACCAGCTCGGCCCGGAAATCCGTTTCGCCGCCATATCCCGCCGTCCGGGCTTCCCCATCAACGTGCCCGCCTGCATGTTCGGCGACTACCACGCCGAATCTCAAACTGGCCTGCTGATTACTGAAACAATTACCTTCGGCCATAACGGCATCGCCCCGCACCACGAAAAATGCCTGGATTACGAGCTGCCGGACGCGCTTGCCCGCTACCATGCCGTCATCACCGCCAATGCCCGCCTCGCCGGCGCGCACCGCGCCGGCATGCTCGGCCCAGACAGCAACACACTATTCCCCTATAATCCCGCCGCCGCATCCGACCCCATCCGGTACGATGCCCGCCAGCTCCGCAACCGGGCCACCCGCATTGGGACCTTCGCCAAGGAATTTCCCAAGCTCCTGCCAGAAAATATCGCAAACCCGGCCTTTATCGAGCAACTCGCGGAAGACATGCCGCATTTCCTCACCCACGAGCACGCCATTCAGCATTTCTTCACCGGTAATCCCAGCCTCATCGCCCTGTGCCACTGGAACGCTAATCTCGACAATGCCTGGTTCTGGCACGATGAATCCGGCGCGCTGCGCTGCGGCCTGATGGATTGGGGCCGCGTGGGCCAAATGAACATCGCCCACGCCCTATGGGGCACGCTCAGCGCCGCCGAGCCGGACATGCTCGATGCCGAACTGGATGCGCTCCTAACTCTCTTCCTGCGCGAATACACCGCCCATGGCGGCCCCGCCGTCACGCTGGAAACATTGCAAACCCACATGTTCCTCTACGTCGCCACCATGGCCATGGCCTGGCTGCTCGACGCCCCGCCCATCATCCGCGCCCAGCTCCCCGGGCTATCTCCCGCGCATGACCGTTTCCACACCGGCTTCAAAACCAGCGAGACCGCGCGCACCCAGCTCCACATGCTCACCAACGTGCTGAATCTCTGGCAACGCCGCAACTTCGGCAGGCTGCTCGCGCAGTTCAGCTAAGGGGTGCATTACTGCCCGCAAGCTGTTCATCTCATCATGTTTTGGAAAGAAATTGGAGCGGGCGAAGGGATTCGAACCCTCGACCCCAACCTTGGCAAGGTTGTGCTCTACCCCTGAGCTACGCCCGCTCACGGCGCGGTGCAGGCTCTTTACTCAGCGCCGCCACGGATTGCAAGCGGGGGAATAAACAAAATTGCACGGGGCTGGGATGGCGCCGCGCCATACTATATAGGGCAGGGAAACATATACGGATTGCCGAGATGAACACGCTCTTCACCAATGCCGACGATGGCGCGGCCCCGGCCGCCGATCCCGTGATGGATGTCACCCAGGCCGATTTCATGGCCGAAGTGGTCGATGCCTCCGCTAAATTCCCTGTTCTGGTCGATTTCTGGGCCACCTGGTGCGGCCCCTGCAAAACCCTCACCCCCACGCTGGAAAAAGTGGTGCGCGCGCAGGGCGGGCGGGTCCGCCTGGCCAAAATCGATGTGGACAAGAA
>JAKBCX010000140.1 GCA_021807465.1 Pseudomonadota bacterium
CCCAATTTCCGCAAGAGCTTCCCCAGGCTGCTTGCCAGGGTACACGACCATTTCAGCCATTTCTTCGACACGGATGACGAAGCGGCGGTGGTGATAGACCCTGGCATTGAAGGCCCGCCGCCGGAACGGTTCCGCGCGCATCTGCATGCCCTAGGCTTCCGCGATGAGCGCCATATTGCCGAGCGCCTGCGCGAATGGGCCAGCGGCCACATGCCCGCCCTGCGCACCACGCGCGCGCGGGAGATTCTCGACGGGCTGGTGCCGCATCTGCTCACCGCTTTGGCCGCGCAGCCCGACCCGGACAAGGCCTTTGCATTGTTCGACACGTTGCTGACCCAGCAACGCGCCGGGGTGCAGCTTCTCTCGCTGTTCCAGCGAAACCCGGCCGTGCTGCGCCGCCTGGCCGCCGTGCTTGGCGCCTCTCCGGCGCTGGCCGAGCATCTGGCGCAAGACCCCTACGCGCTGGAGGTGCTGCTAAGCCCCACCGCGCGGTTTGAAGCCCCGCGCCCGGTGCTGCGCCGCATGCTGGCCGAGGCCGGGGATTTGGAGCAGGCCACGGATATTACCCGCAACTTCGTGCGGCGCGAGGAATTTCACCTCTCCGTCGCCACGCTGGAAGGGCTGATGGATGCCAACAAGGCCGGGCGGCTGCGCAGCGCGCTGGCGGAATCGGCGCTTTCCGTGCTGCTGCCGCGCGTGCTGGCGGCGCATAAACAGCGCCACGGCACGGTGCGCGGGGCGCGCTTTGCGGTGGTGGCCCTGGGCAAGGCCGGGGCGGGCGAGATGCTGGCCGGGTCGGATTTGGATTTGATGATGATCTACGACCACGCCCCCGCCGCCTTCGCGCCCACGCCATGGTTTGTGCGGCTGAGCCATGCCTTTACCGGCGCGCTGACCGCCCGCGGCCGCGAAGGGCCGCTCTACCATACCGATATGCGGCTGCGCCCCTCGGGCAATGCCGGGCCGGTTGCGGTTTCACTCACCGCCTTCCGCCAGTACCACGTGCAGGAAAGCTGGACCTGGGAGCGCCTGGCCCTGACGCGTGCCCGCGTGATGGCCGCGACACCCGGCTTTGCCGAGACCGTGCGCGAAGCCATTACCGGGGCGCTGTGCCGCCGCGAGCCGCGCGCCAAGATTTTGGCCGACACGGCCGCAATGCGCGATAAACTGGCCGAAGAGCTACCATCGCGCGGGCCTTGGGATGTAAAAACAATGGCGGGCGGCATGATGGAGGTGAGCTTCATCGCCCAGGCCTTGCAGCTTGTGCACGGGCCGGATGACACAACATTGTTCCAGCCCAACACCAAAGCCGCCTTTACCGCACTGGGCGATGCCGGGTATTTGCGCCCCGAGGATGCGGCGCTACTGGCGCGGGCGGATTTTTTGTGGCGCACCATACAGGGCATTAACCGCATTACTGGTCTGCCCGATTCGGCCAAGGCGCCGCCCGCCGCCATGCTGGCCCCCTTGCTGCGCGCCACGGGCTGTGCCGATTTACCGGAATTGCAGGCGCTGATGGCGGAAACCGCAAACGCCGTGCAGGCACGCTTCAAACATTTTATACAGGAAGGAGCCATGGAATGAGCCTGAGTGAAGGGGCGAAAGCGCCCGATTTTACCTTGCAAGCCACGGGCGGGCGCACGGTCTCGCTGAAGGAGCTGAAAGGCAAGCCGTTCGTGCTGTATTTTTACCCGCGCGCCAGCACGCCGGGCTGCACCAAGGAGGCCTGCGCCTTCCAGGAAGGGCTGCCGGATTTCTCCAAACTCGGTGTCACGGTCATCGGCGTTTCAAAAGATTCCATGAAGGCACTGGAGAAATTCGCGGCGAGCTACAACCTCACCTTCCCGCTTGCCTCCGACCCCGAGGGGAAGGTGATAGAGGCTTATGGCGCCTGGCAGGAGAAGAGCCTGTATGGTCGTAAATATATGGGCATTGAGCGCTCTACCGTGCTGGTGGACGCCGCCGGCAAGGTGGCCAGGCATTGGCCGAAAGTGAAGGTTGCAGGCCATGCCGAGGAAGTTCTGGCGGCCGTAAAGGCGCTTTAACCTCGTCAGGATTCGCTGTGAATCTTAATTCAGCGAGGCTTCCTGTTTGAAGATTTTTTGAGATTGACACGCCCAAACCCCAAACTTCATCGTTAATTAACCTTTCTCTGTGCAGAATGAAGAAACATTGGGAAAGGTTAAAGACGTGAACGAGATTCTTGATGTCCGGCACGGTGCGCTGTCCGCCCATCTGGCGGACCGGATCTTGCGCGAGGAAGAAGAAGCCGCCCGGCTGCATGCGCTGGAGAGCTACGAGATACTCGATAGCGCAACGGAAAAATCCTACGACGACATAGCCCGCCTCGCCGCCTATGTGTGCGCGGCGCCCGTGGCGCTTATCAGCTTTTACGGCAGCGGCAAGCAATGGCTGAAATCGCGTTACGATAGCAGCTATTTTGTCAACAAGGCACTGGCCCTGCCGCAGCCTGCCCAGCTTACGCAGCGCATGCAGAACCAGCCCGGCAAGCTACTGCAGGTTACCGATACGGCTTTGGACGACATTTTTGCCACTTTGCCGCAGCCGGCAGGGGCGGCAAAATTCCGTTTCTATGCCGCCATGCCCATTTACTCGCCCGCGGGCGACATTCTCGGCGCGCTGACGGTGCTGGACAAACGCGCCCGCACCCTGGCGCCGGAGCAATGCCAGGCGATGGAAACACTCGCGCGCCAGATTATGGAATTGCTGGAAATGCGCCGCACGCTCATCGGTCTGTCGGACGCCAACGCCAAGCTGGGCCAGCAGAATATTACCGACGCGCTGACCGGCATTCCCAACCGCCGCGCCTACGACCAGAAGCTGACGGAAGAATTCTCTCGCGCCAAACGCACCGGCGCGCCGCTCTCGCTGCTGCTCATCGATATTGATAATTTCAAATCCTATAACGATAATTTTGGCCATCCGGCGGGCGATACGGCACTGCAATCGGTGGCGCGGGTGCTTATGTCCTCGCTGCGCCCCTACGATTTTCTGGCGCGTTATGGCGGCGAGGAATTCGTCATCATCCTGCCCTCCACCGACCTGACCGACGCGATTGTGGTGGCGGAACGCGTGCGCAACCTTGTTGCCAGCTCGGAATTTCCACACCGCAAATTCACCATCTCCATTGGCGTAGCAAGGCTGGATGTGGATGCGGGCGCGCGCGCCCTGGTGCAGGCGGCGGATGTAGGACTTTACCGCGCCAAGGCAGCGGGGCGTAACAAGGTGGTGGTTGGCAAACTCAACGACAGCTCGCCTTCCGGGTCCGCCACACCATAAAATTCCGGCGCGATGATTTGTGGACGTTCTAAAATTTTGGTCAGGTACCGGGTTTCATGAACTTGCAGCTTGCACCAAACCGGACGAATGACTTTGTAGAACAAGGGGTTGCAGGATTTTAATCGAATGATTCGATTAAACCAACCAAATAAATCCATTTAACAAATAACCAAACCCTTGATATTCCCTCTCCAGGGTTCAGCTTTGAGAATGAGCAGGATCATCAGTCTTTATGCCAGGAGGGAAAATGACCCAGGAAAACAAATGCCCCGTTATGCACGGGGCCGCCGCGCGAATGACAGGCGGCGGTACATCCAACGAGGATTGGTGGCCACATCAACTCAAAATCAATCTCCTGCATCAGCATCCCGCCAAATCCAACCCGCTTGGGGAAGATTTTAACTATGCGGAAGAATTCAAAAGCCTCGACCTGAGCGCCGTTGTTAAAGATTTGCACGCACTGATGACCGATTCCCAGCCCTGGTGGCCGGCGGATTTCGGCCATTATGGCGGCTTGTTCATCCGCATGGCGTGGCACGCCGCGGGCACTTACCGCACGCTGGATGGCCGCGGCGGCGCCGGGCATGCCCAGCAGCGCTTCGCCCCGCTGAATAGCTGGCCAGATAATGTGAGCCTGGACAAGGCGCGCCGCCTGCTCTGGCCCATTAAGCAGAAATATGGCCGCAAGATTTCCTGGGCCGACCTTATGGTGCTGGCCGGCAACGTCGCGCTGGAATCTATGGGCTTCAAAACCTCCGGGTTTGGCGGCGGGCGCGAAGATAGCTGGGAAGCGGACGAAGACATAAACTGGGGCGACGAAAAAGCCTGGGTCGCCAGCCACCGCAACCCCGAGAGCCTGGCCAACCCGCTGGGCGCTACCGAGATGGGGCTGATTTACGTGAACCCGGAAGGGCCGGACCGCAACCCGGACCCGGCGCTGGCCGCCCACGCCATCCGCGAGACCTTCGCGCGCATGGCCATGAACGATGAGGAGACCGTGGCGCTGATTGCGGGCGGCCACACATTCGGCAAAACCCATGGCGCTGGCACGGTGGACCATGTAGGGCCAGAGCCGGAAGCGGCAGGTGTGGAAGAACAGGGATTGGGCTGGAAGAGCAGCTTTGGCACCGGCGTGGGCAAGGATGCCATAACCAGCGGGCTGGAAGTTACCTGGACTACCACCCCCACCAAATGGGGCCATGATTTTTTCAAGCATCTGTTTGGCTATGAGTGGGAGCTGAGCAAAAGCCCCGCGGGCGCCCACCAATGGGTGGCCAAGGGGGCGGACGCTACCATTCCCGATGCTTTCGACCCCAGCAAGAAGCATGTCCCCACCATGCTCACCACCGACCTCTCTCTGCGCTTCGACCCGGCATACGAGAAAATCTCGCGCCGTTTTATGGAAAAACCGGAAGAGTTCGCCGATGCCTTCGCGCGCGCCTGGTTCAAGCTCACGCATCGCGATATGGGGCCGGTCTCGCGTTATCTTGGCCCGCTCGTGCCCAAGGAGCATTTCCTGTGGCAAGATCCGGTGCCGGCGGTGGACCATAAGCTGGTTGGCCCGGCCGAGATTGCGGCGCTGAAGGCGAAGGTACTGGCCTCTGGCCTTTCCACCGCGCAGCTTGTCACCACGGCCTGGGCCTCGGCCTCCAGCTTTCGCGGGTCGGACAAACGCGGCGGCGCCAATGGCGCGCGCATTCGCCTGGCCCCGCAGAAGGATTGGGAGGCCAACCATCCCGCCGAGCTGACAAAGGTCCTGGGCGTGCTGGAAGGCATCCAGAAAGAGTTCAACGCAAGCCAGAGCGGCGGCGTTAAAATCTCGCTGGCCGACCTTATCGTGCTGGCCGGAGGTGCCGCTATCGAGGCCGCCGCGAAGAAAGGCAAATATAACGTGGACGTGCCTTTCTCTCCCGGCCGTACCGATGCCACGCAGGAGCAGACGGATGTGGAGTCCTTCGCCGTGCTGGAACCGGCGGCGGATGGGTTCCGCAACTATGCGCGCAAGGGCAGCGAGGGTGATGCCCCCGC
>JAKBCX010000141.1 GCA_021807465.1 Pseudomonadota bacterium
GGCTTTCTGCTCGTCACCACCGTTGGCGTGTTCGCCGTTCCTGATATGACGAAGATGGGCCATTAGGCCAGGGCTTTCCACGGCGCCCGGCATTTGCGCCGGTGCCGTGCATGTTAACAAGAGCGGGCCAGGCAGGTCCGGCCAAGTAGAGGAAATTGGGTAAGTTGGATAAGCCGAATACAGCACCCGTCATCGCGGACCTGAATGATTTCGATAAGGGGTCTGGCTCCCTTGTCGAGCGCGTTCTGTTCAACAACCGCCCGATCATCATGATCCTGTGCCTCATTGCCACGGTTTTTCTTGGCTATGAGGCAACCAAGGTGCGGCTCTCGGCTGACTACGCGGATATGATTCCGACCCACCAGCCCTATATTGTAAATTACCTCAACCACTATGACGACCTCTCGACCTCATCCAACGCGGTGCAGATCGCCGTCGTGGCGAACAAGGGCACGATCCTCGACAAGCATTACCTCAGCGTGCTGCGGCATCTAAGTGATGCGGTTTATCTGCTGCCGGGTATTAACCGCCCCTTCATGCAGTCACTCTGGAGTCCGCAAACCACTTGGCAGCTTGTCACCCCCGATGGCCTTACCGGCGGCCGCGTCATTGGCCAGGATTACGATGGCTCACCCGCCGCGTTGCAGCAAGTGGCCACCAACATCCAGAATTCCGGCCTGCTGGGCCAGCTTGTCGCGCTCGACTATAAATCCACGATGATTTACGCGCCGCTGCTGCTGAAGGTGGACGGCAAGCCGCTGAATTACGGCCAGCTCGCGCGTAATTTTAACGATTTGCGCAAGGAATACGCGAAGCAAGGGGTCACGCTGCACATCATCGGCTTTGCCATGGTGGTGGGCGACATGATCAACGCCATCAACAAGGTTCTCATCTTTTTTCTCATCTCCATCGTCATCACCACGGCGATGCTGTTCTGGTACACGCGCTGCGTCCGCTCCACCGCCCTGGTGGTCACGGCATCGCTCACCGCCGTGGTGTGGCAGATGGGGTTCCTGACGCTGCTGCATCTTGATCTCACCCCATACTCTGTGCTGGTGCCCTTCCTTGTCTTCGCCATAGGCATGAGCCATGGCGCACAGAAGATGAATGGCGTGATGCAGGATATTGGCCGCGGCACGCACCGCCTGGTGGCCGCCCGCTACACGTTCCGCCGCCTCTTCCTCGCCGGGTTCGTGGCGCTTATCTGCGATGCCACCTCGTTCGCAGTGCTCATGGTCATCCGCATCAATGCCATCCAGCAGCTTGCCACGGTCGCCACCATTGGCGTGGCGCTGCTGGTCATCACCAACCTCATTCTCATCCCCATCACGCTTTCTTATATTGGCGTTAACCCCAAGGCGGCCGAGCGCAGCCAGCGCACGGGCGTTAACTACACCAGCAAGCGCAACCCGGTTTGGGCCTTCCTCGACCTGTTCACACATCGCAACTGGGCCTCGGCGGCGATTCTGGGCGGCCTGGTGGTGGCGGGGGTGGGCTATTATGTCGGCCGCAACGTGCAGGTCGGCGATCTCCAGCCCGGTGCGCCGGAATTGCGCCAATCCTCGCAATATAACAGGGATAATGCGTATATCACCAGCCATTACGCCGTTGGCGCGGATACGATGGTGGCAATGGTGGATACCCCGGCAGGCTCCTGCCTTGACTACCCGACCCTCTCCACCATGGACCGGCTGCAATGGGAATTGCAGCAAATGCCGGAAGTGACATCGACATTTTCGGTGGCGACTTTCGAATCTTATATCATGGCTGGGCTTACCGAAGGTTCACCGAAATGGTTTGGGATGGAGCCGGACCCCAAGCTTCTCTACCAAGCCCAGCTCTTCGTACCCCAGCGGCTGATGAATTTCGACTGCTCTTTTGATGCCGTTTACATCTCGCTGCGCGACCACAAGGCGCACACGCTCAGCGCGGTGTTGAACAAGGCGGAGGCGTTCATCAAAAACCCAGCCAACCAGGGGCCTGGCTTCAAGATGTCGCTGGTTGGCGGCACGGCGGGCATCGAGGCCGCCACCAACATCGTTGTGGCGCAGGCCAATACCATCATGCTGGTGCTCATCTATGCCGTGGTCACGATCTTCTGTTTCATCGCCTTCCGCTCCTGGCGGGCGGTGCTGTGCGCCATGATCCCGCTGGCCATCACCTCCATCCTGGCGCAGGCGCTGATGGTGTGGCTGGGCATTGGCATCAAGGTGGCCACATTGCCGGTCTCGGCGCTGGGCGTGGGTATTGGCGTGGACTATGCGCTGTACGTGCTGTCCATCCTGCTGCGCTTCCTGCGTGGCGGCCTGCCGCTATCCGAGGCGTATTACGAGACGCTGATGTCCACCGGCAAGGTGGTGCTGCTTACTGGCTTCACCCTGGCGCTTGGCGTGTCCACCTGGATATTCGCGCCCATCAAGTTCCAGGCGGATATGGGCCTGCTGCTCACCTTCATGTTCCTGTGGAACATGCTGGGCGCCATGATCCTGCTGCCCGCCTTGGCCAGCTTCTTGCTGCCGCCCAAATTATTCGAGAAAAAGGCCGCGGCCTGACGCAGAAGGGGGCTTCTAGCCCCCTTCTTTTTGACGCTGCCTGCGATGAGGTGATGCTGTATGTGCAGCGCCAGTAAGAGAAAAAGACGTATTCTGGCTTAAGCCAAGCCGGTATCGCGGCCGCGATAATGCTCCCGGCGCCAAAAAACGACGCTATGACGGTTTTGGGCTTGCCTTATATGCCAAGAGATGGCAACCGCCCCTCAGCGGCGGAAAATATCGTTCAAATGTTCAGGTTAGGACGGGTTCGAGATGACACAAGTTATGAAAGGCGTTCGGGTCCTTGAGGTGGCGCAGTTTACCTTCGTGCCGGCAGCCGGTGGCGTGCTGGCCGATTGGGGCGCGGATGTTATCAAAATCGAGCACCCCGTGCGCGGCGACACGCAGCGCGGTTTTCTCAACCTTGGCGGCGCGCAGCTGAATCCAGCGCGCAACATGATGATGGAGCACCCCAACCGCGGCAAGCGCTCGGTGGGCGTGGATGTGTCCACCAAGGAAGGCCAGGAGCTGATCTACGAGATCGCCAAGACCTGCGACGTGTTCCTGACCAACTACCTGCCCGCGGCCCGGCAGAAGCTGAAAATCGACGTCGAGCATATCCGCGCCGCTAACCCCAACATCATCTACGCCCGTGGCTCGGCCTATGGCGACAAGGGCGAGGAGCGCGAGGTTGGCGGATTCGACGGCACGGCCTTCTGGACCCGTTCCGGCATCGCCCACATGCTCACCCCGCCGGAAATCCCCGGCGTGCTCGGCCAGGCCGGTCCGGCTTTTGGCGATTCCATCGGCGCCATGTTCACCGCCGGTGCCATTTCGGCGGCTTTGTTCCACCGCGAGCGCACGGGCGAGGCGGTCGAACTCGACAACTCCCTGATGAGCACGGCCTGGTGGGCCACCGGCATGAGCATCATCCAGGCGCTTGAATCCGGTGTGACGCCACGTGCGCGGATGCCGCAATCCGGCGCGTCGCCGGGCAATCCGCTCATGGGCAATTACACCTGTGCCGATGGCGGCGTGATCAACATGTGCACGCTGACCCCTGGCCCCTATTTCCGCGATTTCTTCAACCATCTCGGCCGGCCCGAGCTGGCGGACGATCCACGCTTCTCTGACGCGCGCCAGCTTATGACCAACTGGCAGGAAGCCGCCGCGATCATCGTCGAGGAATTTGCCAAGAAGCCATTCGCCTATTGGCGCGAGCATCTGCGCACCTACAAGGGCCAGTGGGCACCGGCGCAGAGCATCCTGGACCTCGCCAACGACCCGCAGGCGCTGGCCAACGACATGCTCATCGAGGTCGAGGTGGTGGATGGCGGCCCGCCGATGAAGATCGTACGCAACCCCATCCAGTTCAACCATGAGCCGGTGGTCACCACCCGTGCGCCTCAGGCCTCGGAACATACGGAAACCTTCCTGCTGGAACTCGGCCTGGAATGGGATAAAATTGAAGCCCTGAAGGCGAAAGGCGCCATCGCCTGACCGCCACCTGAATACGGAGAGAGACTTTGAAAGCCGGATCTAAACTGAAGAGTGCCGTATGTGATACCGAAGTGCTGCTGGTGAAGGCGCCCGCCGAGGGCGAATTGTCCTGCGGCGGCGCGCCGATGGTGGCCGAGCGTGGCGAGAAGGGCGCGATTGATGCCGCTTTTGCCGAAGGCACCAAAATGGGCAAGCGCTATACCGATGCCACGGGCACCATCGAGGTGCTGTGCATCAAGCCCGGCGCCGGCAGCCTCGCCCTTAACGGCGTGGCGCTGCAACTGAAAGACGCCAAGCCGCTGCCGTCTTCCGACTGAGGATCTGACAAGTGGACATCTCCCTGCTTCTGAAAATGGCGGCCGATGCCGAGCCTGAGCGCATCGGCCTGACCTGCGATGGCCGCAACTGGACCTATGCCGGGCTATGGGCGGCAGCCACGGGCGCGGCGGTGGAGATTGCCAAGAGCGGCGCGTCTCATGTCGCGCTGCTCGACACGGGCAGCGAGGCCGCGCCCATCGCGCTTATTGGCGCGGCTTTGGCGGGCGTGCCGTATTGCCCGCTGAATTACCGCCTGGCCGATGCCGATCTCGGCGCGCTTATCGCGCGTATTGAGCCGGCCTTCATTATTGGCGACGTGGCGCGCGTGAACAAGCTAGCGCCTGGGGGCAAGCACGTTGTGCTCACCCGCGCCGATTTCGTGAAGCAGGCCGAGGCGGCGGCGGAGCCGGAGCGCGAGGCGGGCGAGGGCGAAGGTATCGCCGTGCAGCTTTTCACCTCGGGCACCACGGCTGCGCCCAAGGCGGCCATTCTGCGCCATTCCAACCTTGTTTCCTATATTCTGGGCACGGTGGAGTTTGGCGGCGCCGATCCGGCGGAAGCGGCGCTGGTTTCCGTGCCGCCCTACCATATCGCGGGTATCGCGGCGCTGCTCAGCTCCATCTACGCCATGCGCCGCATCATCCTGCTGCCCGCGTTCGACCCGAATGTGTGGATTGAGCTGGCGGCCAAGGAAAAGGCCACCAACGCCTTTGTGGTGCCGACCATGCTCTCGCGCATTGTAGAGGCGCTGGGCGATGGCAGTAACGCGCCGGATTTGTCTCACCTGAAGGCCATTGCCTATGGCGGCGGGCGCATGCCGGTAGAATTGCTGGTGCGCGCGCTGGATTTGTTTCCCAATACCGGCTTCACCAACGCTTACGGGCTTACGGAAACCAGCTCCACCATCGCTCTGCTAGGGCCGGATGAGCACCGTGCGGCGCATAAA
>JAKBCX010000142.1 GCA_021807465.1 Pseudomonadota bacterium
CCGAAACCACCGAAGATGCCGCGGAAGACAAGAGCGAACGCGGCAAGCGCCGCCGCCGCCGCCGCCCCAAGCGCCGCGAGGGCGCCCCGGCCCAGAATGGCGCCGCGGATGCCGCCGAAACCGGGACGGATGCCGAGGCGGAAGAAGCGCCAGCGTCCGATGACATTGAATCGGAGCTGGAAGCCGTGCTTGCGGCCGCCCTTGGCACGCCAGATGGCGAGGCCGAAACCCTGGTAACCGCACCCGCCGAGGCCGAAGCCGAAGCCGAGGTAACGGCGGAAGCAGAGGCTGAGGCCGCGCCCAAGCGCCGCCGCCCGCGCACACGCCGCCGCCGTACCGGCGCGGACGCCGCTGAAACCCCGGCTGAACCCCCCGCCGCGCCAGGCTACACGGACATTGCCGACATCTTCGAGGCCGCCGAGCGCGCCGAGGAGGAGGCCCGCGCCGCACGCCGCGCCGCGCAAGCCGCCCCAGCGGCGGCGGAACCGGCCCAGCTTGTGAACGAACCCGCCCCGCCAGCCCCAAGCGAGATGGAACTGGCCGCGCAACCCGCCGCGGAAGAAGCAGAACCAGCAAAACCGGAACCGGTGGTGAAGCCCATCGTCATCGGCGCGGGCGAACTGCCCGTGGAGAAAAAACGCGGCTGGTGGCGCCGGTAAAGTAATAACCAGGGGCTGCCAGCCCCTGGTTTCCCCCGGCTCAGGCGGCTTGCAGCCGGCCCAGCGTGGCCTTCACGGCATCAACCAGGGCCTCGTTCTCGCCCATCAGCAAGCGCCAGCGCTGCTGCTTGGGGTGGTCCACCTTCAGCTCCACATACATATCGTAAAAGCCATTCTGGTTCATCTCGCCGCTTTTCACGCAGCGCAGCGCCGAGAAGGGCAAAATCGCCGCCTGCGTTCTGCCGCCATCGCGCTCGGCCACAAAAAACCGGCGTCCGGAGAAGTCCGCCGCCAGCCCCACGCCGCTGGCAAAATAACTTTCATCGGGGTGGAAATCGCGGGAGAGCCTGGTTGCGGCACGCTCCAGCCCAAGCTCCACGCGCCGCCGGTATTTCTCTCTCAGCCAGCCGCCGCCGCGCACAAAGAAAAACGTGGGGAGCGCCGCAACGGCGCAATATACCGCCTTGGCGGCAAGCAGCATCCAGATGATCGTCATCACGGGCCTTCACTTCAACCCGGCGCGGCTGGGCGCGGGCGCGGGCTTACTTACAATGTTTCATGGTATCTGTAAATTAAGGGGGCACCCTATGCCGCGGCTGAAAAATGCCGCCGCCCGGCCGCACCCCCTATGAAGCCGGAAGGATCAAATTATAGTCGGCCGCCAGGCGGGGCCGCGAGCAGCCCTTATTTGGGAGATCGAGCGTGAAAGTTTTTCCGTGGTGGAGCCTGAGCTTCCCCCTTCTGGCCTTGCTGCTGATGGCCGCCAAAACAATCATGCATCTGGCCGGGCCGGGCTTACTGCTGCTTCTGGTCTTCGCCCTTGGCGGCACCGTGTTCGCCGCCGTGCATTATGCCGAGGTTGTGGCCCATAAAGTGGGCGAGCCTTTCGGCACGCTGGTGCTCGCGGTTGCCGTCACGGTTATCGAGGTCGCGCTCATCGTTTCCGTGCTCATTTCCGGCGGCGCCGAGAACAGCGCCGTGGCGCGCGATACGATTTTTTCCGCGATCATGATCGTCTGCACGGGCGTTGTGGGGCTTTGCGTGACCATCGGCGCCGGGCGGCATTTGGAGCAGGGGTTGAACGTGAAAGGCGCAAGCGGCGCGCTGGGCGTGCTGGCGGCCTTGTCGGTGCTTACCCTGGTATTGCCGGATTTCACGTCCCAGCCGGGGCCGACCTTTAATACTTGGCAGCTTGAATTTGTCGGCGTGGTCTCGCTGGTGCTCTATTGCATCTTCATTTTCGTGCAAACGGTGCGGCACCGCGACTATTTCCTGCTGGAAGGCGGGATGGGCGAGGCCCACGCGCCGGCGGCCTCCACGGGCAAAACCTTGGCTGGCGGCGGGGTTTTGCTCGTCTGCCTCGTGGCCGTGGTGGCGCTGGCCAAATCGCTCTCGCCCACGGTGGAGGCCTATGTTGCCGCCGTGGGAGCGCCAAAATCGGTGGTGGGGCTTGTTATCGCGGGCTTTGTGCTGTTGCCGGAAAGCCTGGCGGCGGTGCGCGCGGCACTGCGCAACCGGCTGCAAACCAGCCTCAACCTCGCTTTTGGCTCCGTCATCGCCAGCATCGGCCTCACCATCCCCGTGGTTGCCGCGGTTTCCATCTGGTTCGGGCGCTCCTTAACCCTGGGGCTGGACCAGAAGGAGATCGTGCTGCTCTCCCTCACCCTTCTGCTCAGCACGCTCACCGTCTCCACCGGGCGCACCACCATTCTGCAGGGGGCCATTCACCTTACGGTGTTTGCCGTGTTTCTGTTCTTCGCCGTTATTCCGTAACGGGCGCGGCCTTCTTGATGCAAAATGCATTATATGTAAAATGCTCGCATGGTAACCGGAACTCCCCTCGCAGGCCGCCGGGTCATCGAACTCGGCACAATGGTCGCAGCCCCCTTCGCGACGCATATTCTCTCCCAGCTCGGCGCGGAGGTTATTAAGGTCGAGCCGCCCAGCGGCGACACCACGCGCGCCCTCATACGCGGCGGGCCTTCGGGCACCATCATCGCCTATAGCCATTCCAAGAAGGCTATTTGCCTGGACCTGACCACCGGGGGCGGCAAGGATGTGTTCCGCAAGCTGGTGGCCAGCGCCGATGTGGTGATCCACAATCTCGCCCCTTCGGCCGCGCGCAAGCTGGGCGTTACGGCGGATGACTGCATGGCGGCCAATCCGCGCATCATCCATGTGCACATAAAAGGCTATGCGCACGGCCCGCAGGCGGATGATTTGATGACCAACCCCATTGCCGAGGCCGCGACCGGCGCCATGGATGACCACCGCATCAATGGCCGCCCCACGCGTTTCGGCCCCAGCTATCACGACCAGTTCGCGGGTACTTACGCCGTTATCCGCACCTTGGCGGCCATGCTCAACCCCAACGCCACGGCGGAGGAGCGCCGTATCGAAATCGGCTTGTACGAAACCGGCCTGCATTTGGCCGCGCGCGATTTGGCCGGGATGCAGCTTAAAACCCAGCTTCTGGGGCGGCTGGAGAAAGAGGGCGGCGGCGAATTCTCGATGCCGGGCTATGGCTCCTACCTCACCAGCGACGAACGCTGGATTTACCTGCTGATTCTCACCGACGCGCATTGGGCCAAGCTGACCAAGGCGCTGGCCATGCCGGAAGATGGCAACCCTGAACTGGCCAGACTGCGCGACCGCAAGAAGCAGCGCGACAGGGTGGAGGATGCGGTGAGCAAGGCCGTGGGCGCGCTGACCTACGAGGAAGCCGCCGCCAAGCTGCGCGCCGCCGGTATTGGCTTTAACGAGGTGATGCCGCTGGAGCGCGTGCTGGAGGTGCCGCAGGCGCGCCAGCCGGGCAAGCTGCGCGAGCTGGATTACCGCGATTATCATTTCGAAGTGCCGGAATTCCCGGGCCAGCGCCAGGTGAACCCCAATTTGCCCCCGCCGGAGCTGGGCGAGCATACGGCGGAATTGCTGCGTGAGCTGGGCTATGGCGAGGCCGAAGCCGCCGCGCTGCTGGACTCCGGCGCCGCGCGCATGGCCCAGCCCGGCGATTTTGCCTGGGCGCCGGTACGCGATAAAGGTTAAGGGGCTGTTCCAAAACGCATAGCCGCGCCTTGCCATCCCCGCGCAAGCAGGGTTCTCGTGATGGCGGGGGGGTTTCCGCGAAGAGATCCCCGCTTGCGCGGGGATGACGGGGCGCGCCGAAGCTTTTAATCAGCCCTTAGGGCAAAGGCATATACAAGGGGGACGCGCATGCAGTTCAAGACCAAGGAAAATCAGGTCGCGGACTATCTGCGCGAGGGCATTATCGCCGGGCGTTTTCCGCGTGGCACGCGGCTTAAGCAGCAAGAGCTGGCCGATATGCTCAACACCTCCATAACCCCCGTGCGCGAGGCGCTGAAGCTGCTGGAGGCCGAGGGCTACGTCTCCGGCGACAACTACAAGGGCGCCATCGTGGCACCCTTCGACATCGAGGCATCGAGCGAGGTACAAAATCTCCGCATTCTGCTCGAAACCCAGCTTGTGCGTGGCGCGGTGGAGCACGCCACCGCCGCCGACATTGCAGAGCTGAAGCAGCTTGCCGCCGAATTTTCCCGCGCCTTCGATGCCGGTGAGAACGAGGCGGCGCGCGCGGCCAATTACCGCTTCCACCACCGCATGTTCGAGATCGCGCGCCTGCCGCAAACGCTGCATTTCGTGCAGATCCTCTGGGCGCGCTACCCGTTCGACCTCATCAACCGGCTGAAAGGCCGCGTCTCCCGCGCCGCCGAGGAGCATGACAAAATTCTCGGCGCGCTCATCGCCCACGATATGACCGGCGCCATGATGGCCACGCGCGAGCATATCGAGGCGGGGTGGCAGGAACTGCGAGAAGCCCTCGCGGCGGAGACGCTCAGCGGCCGATAACGTGGGCCTCGCGCACATAGCCGAACGCGCCCTTGCCCTGCCAGGCTCGCCCGTCAGGATAGCGTAGCTCTATTCCAGCGAGATCCGCCTCATCCGCCAGGCGCATGTTGACGCCGAGCTGAACATCCCCGAATTTCGATACGGCGCTCGCAGTCAAAATGAAATGCGTTGTGGCGCCGCAATTTGCACAAAACTGGATTTCGGCGGCGGGATCGTCCTTGTCATTCCGGCTATAGCCTTTTGTCGTTCCTTCCACGCGGATGGCCGAAGGGTGAAAATAGGCCCAGCGCGCACCCGATTTACTGCATAATGTGCAATTGCACTCATTAATGAAGGCCGGCCGCTCTGGGACGGAGATGCGGACCTGGCCGCAGAGGCAGGAAAGATTCAACATGCCCGGTCATAACAGCAGGCGCGCACGCCGGATAGCGCGGGGCTGGCTTGACCCGCGCTAAGATAATGCATTATGCACTAGCCACCGTTTTTTAGCCCGGCGCCAAGGGGCGCCGCAGCAGGAGCATGATATGAGCACCACCGAAGCAGACGTCGGCAACCGCCCCGCCGAAGGCAAGATCACGCCGGAAGCGATTAAGGCCGCCGAAAACATGATTGGCATGCAGCTGCGCCCGGAAGGGCCGTATCTGCAGGACGCCACCGAGGATACGATCCGCAATTTCTGCAACGGCATTGGTGACCTTAACCCGCTATACCGCGACCTGGAGCATGGCCGCCTGACGCGCCATGGCTCCAT
>JAKBCX010000143.1 GCA_021807465.1 Pseudomonadota bacterium
GTGGTGGGGCTGCTGGGCTGCCTTACGCCGCAGGCCATGTCGTCGGGTCATTCGGCTCTGCACACATATATAAATGTGTCTTTCCCCTTTTTCGTGGTGCTGGGCATCATGCTGGCCAAGGCGGTGGCCTCGGCGTTTTCCATCGGCGCCGGGTTCCGTGGCGGCTTGTTCTTTGCCTCGCTTTTTCTGGGGGCTTTGTTCGGCAAGGTGTTTGCCGGTGTTGTGGGCATTATGCCCTTTATAACCCCTATGCCCTCGGGGCTTTATGCCGTGGTGGGTATGAGCGGCCTGGCCGCCGCGATTGTGGGCGGGCCAATGACCATGACCTTTCTGGCATTGGAGAGCACGGAGAATTTTGCCGTGACCATGGCCGTGCTGGCCGCCTCCATCGCCGCCACGCTCACGGTGCGGCGCTTTTTTGGCTACTCCTTTGCCACGTGGCGGTTCCATTTGCGTGGCGAGCAGATTCGCTCTGCCGTGGATGTGGGCTGGCTGAAGGCCCTGACGGTGGGGCGGATGATGCGGCCTGTTTCCGCCATAGTGCGGGCCAGAGCGAGCATAGAGGCATTCCGCCAGGATGTGCCGCTGGGGGCCGCGCAGCGCGCCGTGGTAACGGACGAATCCGGCCGCTATGCCGGCATTGCCTACCCGGCCGAAGCGGCGGCGATGGCGGGAGACGGGGCGGTCGAATCGATTCTGCATCTGCAGGACCAGTTTTTGCTGCCAGGCATGAGCGTGAAAGAGGCGCTGGCGGCATTCGAATCGGCCCAGGCCGATGCGCTGGCCGTGCTGGATGGGCCGCAGAGCCGCCAGGTGCTTGGCCTGTTGAGCGAGCAATATGCGCTGCGGCGCTATAACGAAGAACTGGACAGGCGCCGCCGCGAAATGGCGGGCGAGTAGGCAGGGCAGTGCCGCACCGCTAAGCGGCCGGGCTATGTCACGTGATATTGATTAGAATTATCGACGTGGATGGTTTTTAACCCGTGAGTGAAAATTTGCGGGCTGCGGCGCGATGCCGGGAATACCGGTTTGAGTGAGAAAGTTTTGCGACAAACCGGCGTAGATTTGTGTTTTATTTGCGGCGATCTTTGTATTTTTAATCAAAAAAGAGATTATTAAAATTTTATGACGCTAAAATTCGAATATCAGCTATGCGGACACCATTTCTAAGGAATATTTTAGATTTTTACGAAACTCTTTTTTCTTGATTCTATTGCGGTGCAACGGTAAACGCAGGCCTAACGGTGGATAGTTTGAAGGGGTGCTTAGAATGAGCGGGGCGACAACGATTGCTGGAAACGGATATCCGGGGTTAGTTACTATTCACTCGTCGCTCTCGTTCGGAGCGCTGAGCACGCCAGGATCTGTAAACAGCTTGATCCAGAGCTACCTGAACGACATTGGAGCGGCGCTGGGTAGCGGCACCGATAGTTTCGAGAATTATAACCCCCAGATCAACCAGACGCATGTTGTGCCGGGGACTGGCAGCGGCTTTGTTGAGCAGATCAGCAATTTGGACAGCGCTGGCGGCTCGACCTCGGGTTCTGGCAGCTACCCCGCCCTGACCGTCCAGGGTGGTGTGAGCGACCTGCTGCTGCAGGCGCCGGGCAACATGACTGTTACCGGCGCTTCGAGCACCACCAATGTTGTGATCGACGCCCTCACCAACGCAGACTACTCTGTGACCGACGCGGCTGCTGGCACCATGTATCTGGCGGGTGGCGCCAACTCGGTCACCCTGTACAACACCAGCGGAAACACCAACGAGAGCATCTACTCCGCTGGTCAGGACACCATCAACCTGGCGGGTCAGGGCACGGCGCAGGTGACGGTCACGGGTGACGCCACCGTCATCGACAAAGACGTGAATGCCTCTGTGGTGGCTTCGGGCAGCGCGACGACCAATTTGTTCTGGTCGAGCGCCAATGCCGGTGGCACGCTGAACTTCACCAACAACTCCTCCGTTGCGGCGACCATTCACATCCAGAATGGCTCCAAAGCCAACGTCACCGCTTTCGGTGGCGTGGGCGGCGGCTTCTACGTGGGCGGCGCCGCGGGTAATAACTCGCTGGTGGGCGGCTCTGGCGTGGTTACGCTGGTTGGCGCCGGTGCCGGCGACTTCCTGGAAGCGCAGTCCAGCATTGGCACCAACGTGCTGGCCCAGGGCGTCGGCAACGAAACGCTGATGGCCACCTCCACCACTGGCTCCAACGTGTTTGGCGCTGGTCTGCAGTATCCTGGCCTCGGCTCGCCGGAAGTTACCGGTGTTATCAGCACCGATGGCAGCGGTGTGCAGCAATTCCTGCTCGGCAATTTGGCTGCTGGTGAAACCATTTTCGGTTCCACTCAGGCTGGTGCCTCCAACAACTACTTTGTTGTGGGCAACACGGCGGAGTCGATCGGTGGCGGCCAGATCAGCATCTATAACTTCGTCGATGCCAAGTCGACCATTCTGCTCACCAACGGCAATGCCGGTGCGAGCGATGCGAGCATCAGCTCCATGGGCTACAACACCTTCCAGAGCGCCTGGGACATTTCTCTGTCCGACGGCACCAACATCCTCCTGAAGAACCTGACCCTCCAGCAGATGGGTGCCATCCACACTGTTGCCGGCGCTGGTGGCACGACTGCCATCGTGGGCTAACAGCCTCCTGATACGGCATTAAAAAACCTGCCCTGGGCAACCAGGGCAGGTTTTTTGCTGTTCAGGCGGGGGTGAAATTCATCGCCACACCATTAATGCAGTAGCGCAGCCCGGTGGGGGGCGGGCCGTCCTGGAATACATGGCCGAGATGCCCGCCGCATTGGCTGCAATGCACTTCCATGCGGATCATGCCATGGCTGCGGTCCATGCTGGTACCCACCGCGCCCTCCTCGGGGGTATTGAAGCTGGGCCAACCCGTACCGCTTTCGAATTTCTTGTCAGCCACGAAGAGGGTTTGGCCGCATCCGGCGCAGGAGAAGCTTCCGGCGCGCTTTTCGTGGTTAAGCACGCAGCTTCCTGGCCGTTCCGTGCCATGGCCGCGCAAAACGGCAAATTGCTCTGGTGTGAGCAGCCGGCGCCATTCTTCTTCCGTATGGCTGACAGGAAAGACCGTGCTGGTATCGGAACTCATATGCTTCTCCCTTCTCGGCAGGCGTATCGGCGCCTGGTCATGCCTATATAGGGGGCTGAGCATAGGTCATCAAAGCGAGGATGCGATGAAAGCATTTCCCATGGTGTGTGTGGCGATACTGACATGGATAGGCGCGGCCCATGCCGCGCCGCCGCCTGCCTTCGACCCGCCGGTGAACGCGCCGGAAGAGCAGGCCATTTTTTCAGGCGGCTGCTTCTGGGGCATGCAGGGCGTGTTCCAGCATGTTAAAGGCGTGCGCGAGGTGGTGGCTGGTTATACGGGCGGGGCAGCGGACACGGCGCATTACGAGATGGTGGCCACCGGCACCACAGGCCATGCCGAATCGGTGCGGATTGTCTTTGACCCGCGCATTGTAAGCTACGGCAAGCTGTTACAGATTTTTGTGACCGTGGCCGCCGACCCGACCGAGCTGAATTACCAAGGGCCGGATGAAGGTACGCAATACCGTAGCGAGATTTGGTATGAGCCTGCTGACCAGCAGAAGGAAATTGCCCAGGCCTACCTGGCACAGCTCCGTAAGGAGAAGGTTTTTCAGGCCCCTATTGTGGTGAGGATAGATCCGGCCAAGCCGTTTTACCCGGCCGAATCGTACCACCAGAATTTTCTGATCCTGCACCCGGATAATCCGTATATCGCCTATAACGACTTACCGAAGATCCAGGCGCTAAAGGCGCAGTTTTCGCAATATTACATGGCGCAGCCGGTGCGTTACAGCCCGGTTGCGGCCCATTAGGCGCCGGTGCTGTCCGCCAGGGCGGGTTTGGTGTTCAGGGCGCGCCAGCGCTCCAGCGTTGCCTCGCGGGCGGGTTTGCCTTCGGCCAGGCTGGCCGCGATCAGCCGGTCGATGACGGCATGGCGCAGCTCAGCTTCAATCTTGATCGTGTTCGCGGACATTTAGGCACTCCATCGGGCGGTAAACTGGACGGGAAGCGTCCTTGATCCTTGTGTGCACCGTAACAAAGGCATGATTAAGGCATGGTTTAGAAGCAATTATGACATTAATTTTTTCCGCCAGGGCATGATTCCGGTGGAAAACCTTGTTCACCCCATGGCAATTTATGTGTGGTTTGATATAGGCCGGTAACGCTTACCTCGTTTAAGAGTTTGCATGGCAGGCCACGTTGTTTTTAGATTTCTGGCTTTAGGACTCGGGCTTGCCGGCCTTGCCGGTTGCGCTGATCCCGCTTCTTCTGTTTCGGCTTCAAACAATGCCATCCCTGCCAGCCCGCAAGCGTTAACCGGCACCACGCCGCAAGTTCTGGCGGCGGATTTCGGCCAGCCCATGCTGCGCCGGGTAGATGGCCCGGCCCAGGTTTGGGTCTATGAATCCGCTGTGTGCGGTTTGCAGGTTTTTCTGTACCCGGATGCCGCGGGCATGCCGCGTGTGGCCGCCGCCGTGCCGGATAATGGCAATGCGGCAAGCTGTATGCAGAGCTTCACCCGCCCCAGCCTGACATCCGCGGCACTGGAGCGTCCGCCCGCCTCCTGATAGCTTGCCCCCGGTTACAGTCGAGGACGGTATGGCAGCTCTTAAAGTGGCAGTGCAGATGGACCCTCTGCACAGCATCGATATTACAGGCGATTCCACCTTTGCCCTGATGCTGGAGGCGCAGGCGCGCGGGCATAAATTGTGGCATTACGAGGTGCCGCATATGTGGCTGGATGGCAGCCGCCTGCTGGCACGGGTAAAGCCGGTTACGGTGCAGAATGTGGCTGGCGCGCATTTTTCATTTGGGGACGAGACGGTAACGGACCTCTCGGGCATGGATGTGGTGCTGATGCGCCAGGACCCGCCATTCGACATGGCCTATATCACCGCCACCCATCTGCTGGAGCATATCCACCCTAAAACCCTGGTGGTGAACAACCCGGTTGCCGTGCGTAACGCGCCGGAGAAACTGCTTGTCATGCACTTCCCCCAGCTCATGCCGCCCACCTTGGTAAGCTGGGACAGGCAGGCGATCCGCGATTTCCGGGCCTTGCACAAAGACATTATCGTTAAGCCGCTCTTCGGCAATGGCGGCATCGGCGTGTTCCGCATCAAGCCGGATGACGAGAATCTCGGCTCGCTGCTGGACATGTTCTTCGCCGCCTCGCGCGAGCCGCTGATGGTGCAGCG
>JAKBCX010000144.1:0-1131 GCA_021807465.1 Pseudomonadota bacterium
GTTGAAAAATGGTCGCCCAAAATCAACCTCATCAGCAAATCAGACCTGCCGCATATCTGGGAACGGCATGTGCAGGACTCTCTACGCCTGCTCCCCTATATCCCCACGGGCACGGAACGCGCCATAGATCTCGGCTCAGGCGCGGGCTTCCCTGGTCTCGTCCTTTGCATCGCCACCGGAATCCCGTTCGAGCTGATCGAATCAGATAGCCGCAAAGCCGCCTTCCTCATGGAAGCCGCCCGCCAGACCGGCGCACCCGCCAAAATCCACAATACCCGCATCGAAGCCGCCAAAATCGTGCCCGCACCGCTCATCACCGCCCGCGCTTTGGCGCCGCTCGATAAACTTCTCGGCCTCGCCGCGCCGCATCTCACCCCCGGCGGCATTTGTCTCTTCCCAAAAGGCCGCAATGCGCCTGAAGAATTGACGCTCGCCGCCCCCCTCTGGCACATGGACGTCCAGCACATAACCCACCCCTCCTGGGGCGATAGCTGCATCCTGAAAGTGAGCCAGATTCGCCATGCCGGACAAGACGAAGCGCCCGCGCATCATCGCCATCGCCAACCAGAAGGGCGGGGTCGGTAAAACCACCACCGCCATCAACCTGGCCTCCGCCTTGGCCGTGGGCGGCCTCAAAATCCTGCTTGTCGATATCGACCCCCAGGGCAATGCCAGCACCGGGCTGGGCATAGGGCCAGAAGCCCGCAAAGGCGGCAGCTACGCCCTTCTTGCCGGCGAAACCTCGCTGAAGGACGCCACCCTGCCCACCACGGTCGAGAATCTCACCATCATCCCCTCCGTGCCGGACCTCATCGGCGCCGATCTGGAATTCGGCCAGCAGGAGCGCCGCGAATTTTTGCTGCGCGACGCCTTCATCCAAGGCTGCCCCGCCGATTACGTCTTTATAGACTGCCCGCCCGGCCTCGGCCTGCTTACCCTCAACGGGCTTGTCGCGGCCGATGCCGTGCTGGTCCCGCTTCAGGCGGAGTTTTTCGCGCTGGAAGGCATCTCCCAGCTCATGCGCACCATAGATATGGTGAAACAAAGCCTGAATCCGTCCCTGAACATGGAAGGCATCGTCCTGACCATGACGGATAAGCGCAACAACCTTTCCGAGCAGGTAAGCGCCGA
>JAKBCX010000144.1:1231-5255 GCA_021807465.1 Pseudomonadota bacterium
GTGCGCGCCATGCTGCGCCAGGGCCAGCTCTCCGCCGGCCATGCCCGCGCCCTGCTTACCCACCCCGACCCGCTGAAAGCCGCGCGCGAGGTCATCAAGCGCGACCTCTCCGTCCGCCAGACCGAGGCCCTGACCAACCAAGCCACCCGCCCGGCCAAAACAGCCCCCGCCAGCGCGCCCCGCGCCGATGCCGACATCGAAGCCCTGGCCAACAGCCTTACCGAGCGCCTGGGCCTGAAAGTGCAGATCAAGTTCAACGGCAAAAGCGGCTCGGTAACGTTCAACTACGCCAATCTCGACCAGTTGGATTCCCTACTCGCCCTACTCAACGGATAATGCTTCACGTGAAGCATTATCCACGCCGGTAACGGCCGCACTTTTACCGCCGCCCGGCCGCCCGCGCCCGTAGCGCCAAAGCCAGCATCGTCTGGCGGCAATAATCATGCTCCGGCACGCGCGTCGTCTTGCACGCCGCCTCGGCAGTCAGCGCGGCCGATACTGCCTGGTCCAAAGCAGGCAGCGGCCAAAGCCGCAGCGCCTTACCCACCAGCGCCTGGCGTTTGAAAAACACAGGCGGGCGCATCGCCGCCATGGCCTCCTGGGCCGATGCCCCTTCCGCCATCGCCCCCGCCGCCACACGCAGGCGCAACAATTCGGCCAGCAGCACCCGCAAAAGCCCCACCGGGGCTATGCCTTCCTCATAAGCCAGGCTCAGCGCCTTATCCGTCGCCTCTGGGTCGCCAGTCAGGGCGGCATCAATCGCATCACCCATCGAGCTATCACCGCCATCGGCCAGCACCGCAGACACATCAGCCAGGCTCAAACGCTTCTCTTCCCCGGCATAAAGCGTCAGCACTTCCAGCGCCTGCCCCAAAGGCCCTTCCTCACCTGAGAGATTCTGCCCCGCCCAGGCCGCCGCATCCTGGTCAATCTGTACCCCCACCGCCCGCAAACGCGTGGAAATCGCCTGTGGCAGCCGCGCCTGGTCAATCGCATAACAAGCAATCACCGCCACACTCGGCGCCTTCTCTGCCGCCGCCCGCAGCTTAGACTTCGCCGTCAGCTCCCCCGCCTCCAGAATCACCAAAGCCTCAGGTGGCATTTTTATAAGCGTTTCCAGTGCCTTAACATGGCTTTCATGCACATCGCGCACCCGCACCACGCGCCGCCCGCCGGTCAGCGCCGCCGCCATGGCCTCCGCCAACAGCGTATCCGCCGGCGGGTTCATCAGCTCGGCAAAGCGGAATGGGTCATGCATCGCCCCTTCCACCCCGCGCGCCAATGTCAGCCCGCGCTCCGCCACCAGCCCGGCATCGGGGCCGTGCAGCAGAACAAGCGGCAAATTAGGAGATTTCAGAAACGCGTCGATACGGCCTGAATCGATCTTCATGCGTTCGGGTGCGCGCGGAACCAGCTTGCAAGCTGCGCGGTAATCTGCGCCGCCACCATGTCGGCCAGTTGCTGGTTAACCGTGCTGGTCTCCAAATCCTGCGCAAAATACTGGTTATCGATAATATTCATCGAATCCATCCCCGTCGCCGTGCCCGTGGCCAGCGGATGAGACGGATCGCCAATCGGCACCAGGCTCCAATTCGCCGTCGCCTGCATGCGCGAATATGTGGTGGCGGAGTCCTGCAACATCCCAATATCCGAGGTAATGATATTGTAGCTCACATTCAGCGCGTAAAGCTCCGTCTCCGGCGCGCCATCCACATGCAGCTTGCTTTCCAGGCTCAGGCGCAGCAATTGCCCCGGCCGTTCCGGTATATTGCTTACCTTCACCTGGTCCAGCTTGGCGCTGGTATCCTGCCCCGCCTCACCGCCATAAAGGGGGGTAAAGCCGCAGCCGGCCAGCGCCAGCAGGGCAAGGAGCGCGGCAGCGCGCTTAGAGCTTGACGACAAAATTAACGATCCGGTCCGGCACATGGATTTTCTTTACAATGGTCTGCCCCGCCAGAACAGACGCCACAGCAGCCTCAGCCGCAGCCAAAGCCAACTCAGCAGCCTGCCCCGCCGGCACAAGTATCGTCCCGCGTAGTTTCCCGTTCACCTGCACGGCAATGGTCACCTCATCCACCACCAGCAAAGCCGGGTCAGCCTTGGGCCAGGGCTGTTGCGCCACCAGCCCGGCACCGGGACGGAGCTTGGCAAAAACCTCCTCGCCCAAATGCGGCATCATCGGCGCCACCAGCCGGGCGATCATCTCCGCCCCTTCAAATCGGGCAAAAACCTGCTCATCCGTCTCCGCCGCCAGGCCAGAAACCGCGCCCGTCAGCTCGTATAACTTGGCCACCGCCAGGTTAAAGGCAAAGCTATCCAGCGCCTCGGTCACCGCCGCAATGGTCCGGTGCGTCAATTGCCGCAGCTTCTTCGCCTCGCCCGAAAAACTTTCAGGCTTGGCCACGCGCCGCTCGCCCGCAACCTGTACGGCCAGCCGGTACAGGCGCTGCACAAAGCGGTAAGCACCCTGCACACCCGCTTCCGTCCACTCCACGTCACGCTCAGGCGGATTATCCGAGAGCACAAACCACCGCGCCGTATCCGCTCCAAACCGGCCCACAATCGCACCCGGGTCCACCGTATTGCGCTTGGATTTGGACATTTTCTCAACACGCCCAACAATCACGGGTTTTCCGGTCGCACGGTGCGTGGCACCATCTGCCCCCTTCACCACCTCATCAGGATAAAGCCAGTTCCCGCCTTCATCCTTGTAAGATTCATGCGTCACCATGCCCTGCGTGAACAGCCCGGCAAACGGCTCCTTAACCGTTACATATCCGGTCTTTTCCATCGCCCGGGTAAAAAACCGCGCATACAGCAAATGCAGAATGGCATGTTCAATACCGCCCACATACTGGTCCACCGGCAGCCAATGCCGCACCGCATCCAAATCCACCGGCGCCGTGGCGCGCGGCGAGCAAAAACGTGCGAAGTACCACGAGCTATCCACAAACGTATCAAACGTATCGGTCTCGCGCCGCGCGGCCTTGCCGCAAGCCGGGCAATTCACCTTGCTCCATGTGGGGTGGTGGTCCAGCGGGTTGCCGGGCTTCTCAAAGCTCACATCCTTCGGCAATTCCACCGGCAAGCACTCATCCGGCACGGGTTGCGGGCCGCAAGCCTCGCAATGAATCACCGGTATCGGGCAGCCCCAGTAACGCTGGCGCGAAATACCCCAATCGCGCAGCCGCCAATTCGTCACGCCCTTGCCCGCGCCAATTTTCTCTAACTCCGCAATCGCCGCCGGTTTGGCCTTTTCCGTGCTCAACCCGGTCAAAAAGCCGGAATTCACAATCACGCCTTCGCCATCCAGCGCCTTGGCGCCAATCTCCGGCACCTCACCGGCATTTGGCGCCACCACCACCGGCACGGGCAGATTATATTTCCGGGCAAAATCCAAATCGCGCTGGTCGCCGCACGGGCAGCCAAAAATCGCCCCCGTGCCGTATTCCATCAGCACAAAATTCGCGATCCAAACCGGGTATTTCGCCCCGGTAAACGGGTTCACCACCTCCAGCCCGGTCGCAAAACCACGCTTCTCCGCCGCCTCAATCACGGCCTCGGATGTCCCCTGGCTCTCGCATTCCGCAATAAACGCCGCCGCCCCGGCATTCTGGGCGGCCACGGCCTGGGCAATGGGGTGCTCCGGCGCAATGGCCAAAAACGACATGCCAAACAGCGTATCCGGCCGCGTGGTATAAACCGTCACATCCTCAATGCCAGCCACGGGCGCGGCCAGCTTGAAGGTCACCTCAGCGCCCTGTGAATAACCAATCCAGTTTTCCTGCATCAGCTTCACGCGCTCTGGCCAGCGCTCCAGCGTTTTCAGCCCATCCAGCAATTCCGGCGCAAAATCGGTAATTTTCAAAAACCACTGCGAGAGCTTTTTCTTTTCCACCAGCGCGCCAGAGCGCCAGCCCCGCCCGTCTATAACCTGCTCATTGGCCAGCACGGTCATATCCACCGGGTCCCAGTTCACATAGGCATCGCGCCGCTCAACCAGACCGGCCTTCCAGAATTCGAT
>JAKBCX010000145.1 GCA_021807465.1 Pseudomonadota bacterium
GGGCTTCCTGTTCTTCCAGCGTGTTCCAGGCGCCGCAGGCCTCGCAGCGCCCGGCCCATTTGGGAAAAACGCTGCCGCAGGCCGAGCAGGCGAAGGTTTTTACCGCCCGCGCCAAATTAGCCTGGCTGCCAGCCGCAGGTTTTGGCGAGATAAGCCAGCATTGTGGTTTGCGCCGCGGGCTGCAGGGCAAGTGTTTTCAGTGCGCCGCCCAGCACAGGGGCGGGTTGCAACGTAATGGCGCTGGCCGAGGCCGCGGCGGACAGGGCCAGGCTGGCGGTGGCGCTGGTGGCGGCCTGAATCCAGCCCTTGGCGACGGCGGGGGCGGTAAGGCGCGGCAGAACGACAAGGAAGTCGAGCTGCGCCGCCGTAGCCGCGGCCAGATAGGCGGTGTTGATGGCTGGCGAGGCGGCGGGGCCGAGGCTGGAGGCGGTTTGCAGGCCGGGCAGCAGCGAAACTGGCCCAATGCTGCCATTGGATTGCAATTCGCCAATATCGAAAAACGGGGCGGCGCCGGCAGCGGTGAGCGAGGCAACATCCTCTGGCACGCCTTCGCCGCATAAAAACACCGCATCCACCTCGCTGGCGGTAAAGGCGCGGATTTTCGTGTCGGTATCGCGCATGCCAAAAACAGGGATGGTGGCAATGCCCAGCCGGGCCAGCCCGAGCATGCCGGCCAGGTCGTTACTCTGCGGCTTGTCGGCGGCCAGGCGCAGCGGCGGCGCGGCGCGCAGCGCGTTAATGCCCGCGGCCAGCAGCGGGCGGCGCAGCATAAGCACGCCAGAATTCACCCCGGCCAGCACCGGCACCCAGCGCGTGGGGTCGAAATGCACGCGCGGATCGCCAGTGAGGTAGGCGATGAGCGCCGCGCCCGGCAATATGGCGGCGGTTTTGCCGTCGGGTGGCACCAGCGCATCGAACTGGTTGGCGCCGCTTACACCGTCCAGCCCGCCTATGTTCTGGATGTTGACCGAGGGGGTTCCGGGCAAAGCGGGCGAGAATGCCAGGGCGCAGGCATTGCCCCAGCGGTCGGTCTGCCCGCCGCGCGGCCCGGCAATCAGCAGGTTAAGGGGCGTGGCGGCCGGGGCTGCCTTGGCCAGGGCGGGGCAGACCAGGGCGGCGCCGCCGCTGCCCAGCAGGAACCGGCGTTTCATCCGCTGTTCCTAGAATTGGCCGGGCTTATGTCCATTCCACGGGGCATTCAGCTATCATACTGGATGAGCGCTTCAAACGGAACGTGCAATTTCTCCCGCCCGCCCAGGAAAGTCAGCTCGATGAGCGTGGCCGCCGCCACAACGTCCGCCCCCACATTTTGCAGCAGCTTTATGCCCGCCGCCATGGTGCCGCCCGTGGCCAGCAAATCGTCCACCACCACCACTTTCGCGCCCGGCGCAATGGCGTCGGACTGAATCTCGATGCGGTCCGTGCCATATTCCAGCGCGTAATCCAGCCCGATTATGCCGCCCGGCAGCTTGCCGCGCTTGCGCAGCATGACAAAGCCGCAGCCCAATTTAAGCGCCAGCGGCGCGGCCAGCAGAAATCCGCGGCTTTCTACCCCGGCCAGCACGGTGGGGTGATAGGCCCGCACCCTGTTGGCCAGACGGCCCATTGCCACCTGCCAGGCATCGGCATGGCGCAGAAGGGTTGAGATGTCGTAGAAAAGGATTCCCGGCTTGGGGAAGTCGGGCACACCACGGATATGTTCTTTCAGGTCCATGATTCCCTTCCTATAGCCGAGCCTGCCGAAGGGGCAAACCTCAGAGCCAGGCTTTTGCGGCGGTTTCGTCGCTTTCCCGCGCTTCCACCCAATGCGCGGTGCCATCCGCGAATTCCTCGGCCTTCCAGAACGGGGCGCTGGTTTTGAGCTGGTCGATGAGATAGGCGGTGGCCGCCAGCGCATCGGCGCGGTGGCGGCTGGAAGTGGCCACCAGAACGATGTTTTGCCCCGGCGTGAGGCGGCCAATGCGGTGGATGATGGTGCAACCCGAAAGCGCCCAGCGTGCCTCCGCCGCTTCCGCCAGCCGTTCCAGAGCCTTTTCCGTCATGCCCGGATAATGTTCCAGCCGCAAAGCCGCCAGCGCCCGCCCCCCGGCATCGCCGCGCACCACGCCGATGAAGCTGGCCACCCCGCCCGCATTGGCGGAAAGTGCCGCAAGTTCGGCATTGGCATCGAAATCCCCAGGTTGAACGGCGATTTTGCGCATTACCCCCCCGTGACCGGCGGGAAAAAGGCAATTTCCCCGGCCGCGCCCAGCGGCGCGTCGAGGGGCTGGAATTCCTGGCCGATGGCGCAGCGTATCAGCGCCTCGTTGGCGAAGGCCGCCGCGTAGCCGCCGCCGCGCTGGCGAAGGCAGGCGATGAGCTGGCGCGGCGTGGTGACGCTGGCGGGCGGGGTAAAGACCTCTTCGCCTTGCCCGATTTTTTCGCGCAGCCAGGCGAAATAGAGGATACGCATTATTTTACCTCTGGTGGCCCGGCACGGCGGGCGGCACTACTGGCGCGCCGTTTTGCGTGGCGTAGAGCGACGGGCTGAGATCGCCTTGGAGGGCTTTGTCCGGCGGCGGCGCCTCGCCGGGAGGGTAGGGCGAGGGCAGCGAGGGTGTATAACCCTGGCCAAGCGGCAAATTGGCGTTTTTCTGCACTTCGCTCAGCGTCGGCATGGGCTGCACCGGGCCGGGCCAGACATCGCCCGGCTGTGGCTGGATGACGGCAATTTGCGGGGATTGGCCAAGGGCGCGCTGCGCGGTTTCGCTGGTGGCGGCGGGTGCGTTGGGGTTGCCGAAGGGCCAGAACAGGTCGCGGCCGGCATGCTGCTCGCTGGCGCAGCCGGACAGCAGCAGCGCGGTGCCGAGAACGAGGGTCTTGCGCAAAATCTTCACTCCTCAGGGGCGTTGCCCTGGTTTAGCCCAGTTGCCCGGTGCTGCAAATCAGCCTTATCCGGCGGGCGGGGGCGGCACGGCATGGCGCAGCCCGGCGGTGAGGTAATCCCAGCCCGTGATGAGGGTGAGCAGGGCGGCGGCCCAGAGCAGGGTGGCACCGAGCGTATCCATGGGCAGGAAGCTGAGGCCCATGAAGCGCGCGCCCTCATGCCCCAGCAGCAGCAGCCCCAGCGCGACCATCTGCACGCCGGTTTTCCATTTGGCGAGTTTGGTTACCGGCAGGCCCACGCGGATGCCGGCCAGATATTCGCGCAGGCCCGAGACCAGAATCTCGCGCAGCATGATGACGATGGCGGGGTAGATGCCCAGGCCCGGCAGGTGGCCGAACCCGACAAGGGCCATGAGCGTGGCGCCCACCAGGAGTTTATCGGCAATCGGGTCCAGCATCCGGCCGAAATCGGACAGGAGCTGGCGCTCGCGGGCCAGATAGCCGTCGAAATAATCGGTAATGCCGGCGAGGGTGAAGAGCAGCGCCGCGCCAAAGGCTGACCAGGGCGCGCCAACCGAGACAAGCAGCACCAGCACCGGAATGACGGCGATGCGCGACAAAGTGAGGATGTTGGGCAGGTCGGTCAGCATTGCAGCCACAGTAACTGGTTTTGCGCGGCGGCGAAACCGGCTCTTTCGGCCATTATTTCAGGCCGGGCGCAGTGCCCGCCCGAGCAGCCGCCCAAGGTATAAGGTAAGGCCCAGCGTGGCCATGGCGCCCAGGGCGATGAGGGCGAGGTGGATGGTCCGGCCAGCGCCCGCTGGCAGGGCCGCGCCATAGGCGCCCAAGGCGCCGAGCGCGACATAGCCGGACAAGGTCGGCAGCGAGGCTAACGTGCCGGTAAGGTAGGCGGGAAAGCCGATGCCGGAGAGGCCGAGAGCGTAAGAGGTGAGAGAGAACGGCATGACCGGCGAGACGCGCAGCAGCGCCACCAGCCGCCAATCTTGCTGGCCGAGCGTGGAATCCAGCCGCGCCAGCTTGTTGCTGCGGGCCAGCATGGTGGCGATGGAAGGGCGCAGCCAGGAGCGGCTTAGCCCGAACGCCGCCGCCGCCCCGGCCATGCTGCCAATGGCGCTGGCCGCGAAGCCTGCCTCCAGCCCGAAAATGGCGCCCGCCGCGAGGCCCAAAAGCCCGCCGGGTATGACACCAGCCAAGGCGGCGAGGAAGAATAGAAACGCGATGGCGGCAAGTCCCGCAAACCCGGCGCCGCGCAAGGCGCTTTCTCCGGCCATGACCCAGGCCGCAAGGCGCGGCCCGGCCAGCAGGCTGATGGCCACCGAGGCGAGGGCAAGGCCGGCCAGAAGGAGCAGGTATTTAGGCCGCATGGGCAAACAGGCCGCTTTTGTGCAGCCCCCAGCGCGCCAGCCGGAATTTCACCCCGGTTTCCAGCACGCCCAGGCCATAGGTTACCGAGCGGGAGAAATTGATGGACGAGGCCTCGGCGAAATAGCGGGTGGGGCAGGAAATTTCGCCGATATTCAGGCCAGCCCAGGTGGCCAGGGCCAGCATCTGGTTGTCGAACACGAAATCATCCGAACAGGGTGAAAGGTTGAGCTTGCGCAGGGCCGCCGCCGACCAGGCGCGGTAGCCCGTGTGATATTCGGAGAGCTTCAGGCCGAGCAGCAGATTCTCCGCGAAAGTGAGGGCGCGGTTGGCGATATATTTATAAAGCGGCATGCCACCCTTGAGCGCGCCCGTGCCCAGAATACGGGAACCCAGCACCGCATCGTAATGGCCGGAGGCGATCATGGCCGCCATGGCCGTGACCAGCTTGGGGGAATACTGGTAGTCCGGGTGCAGCATCACCACAATGTCCGCGCCACGGGCCAGGGCCTCGGCGTAGCAGGTTTTCTGGTTGCCGCCATAGCCGCGGTTTTTTTCGTGCACCAGCGTATGGATGCCGAGCTGGCGCGATAATTCGGCCGTATTGTCGCGGCTGGCGTCGTCTGTGAGGATGATGTCGTCCACAACATCGCGCGGGATTTCCGCAACCGTGCGCTCCAGCGTGCGCGCGGCGTTATAGGCGGGAAGGATGATGCAGATACGCTGCCCGCCGAGCATCAGGCGGCCCGGGTGAGGCGCTTGATGAAGGCGGAGAGATGGTGCCGGCGCATCTCGGTTTTCGCCTTGGCGCTGGTCGTCATGTAGTTCATCTGCACCACGTAGCGCTGGCCCTCGAATGTTTTATGCCCGTGCCAGCTTGCCGGGGTGTTGGGAAAGATGAGCAGCGTGCCATCCACGGGCGGCACCTCGGCGGCGTAATCCTCCAGGTTA
>JAKBCX010000146.1 GCA_021807465.1 Pseudomonadota bacterium
GAAACGCTCTTCAACGTTCAGCGCTTTGCCGGGCAGGGCTACGCGGTTATCGCTGCTGATTATATCGGCCACGGTCCATTCCGAAATGGCCAGAGCGAACCCTATCTCGTTAAGGGAGCGACCGTGAACACGTGCCTCGGCATATTGGAGGCCGGGCAGAGTGCCATGCGGCAGTTGGGGTTCAACCCATCTAAACTGTTCCTCCATGGCTGGTCGCAAGGTTCGCTTAACACGTTGTGGCTCCATCAGGCGCTGAGCGCAAAATCCCGCCCGATCGCAGGAACGGCGGTTTCCAGTCCGTTCACCGACCTGAATGAAGCTTGGCGGTTCTGGGGCGGCGCTCTGACTTTCCCCCCGCCTGAAGGTGTGACTTCCTATCCGGAATTGGCCGATTGGGTGTCGCTCTGCATGATCATCTCGCTGGGAAGTTATGAGAGTTACTATGGCCTTAAAGGGCTGATGAAGACTGCCATCCGGCCGGAATATCACGATCTCGCCATGACATTCTGGACCAGTTACCAGCTCGACCCGAGCCAGATTAAATCTATCCCATCGAGCAAGAACCTCCTGGTTCCTGGTCTCTTCGAGCGCTTCACAGCCCCCCAGAACAGTGCCTTTCTTAGGCGCTGCGCTGCCAATCGCGCCACCTACTGGGCCTACGATTCTCCAGTCCGCTTTAATTACGGGCTTGCTGATGAAGCCATCAATCCTGCCTTGGTTTACCCGGCTCTGGCGGCTGGCGGGCCGCTCGTAACAGGTGTTCCTGTCCCAGGCGGCAGTCACCGGGGCACCTTCTTGGCTGGTCTTTATGGCAGCCAGAATACACTCAGCGGCTCGGACAATGTTCTAGCGTGGTTTAATAGTCTCGGCTGAAATGATATTTGTTGGACATCAGGCACCGGTGTCGGTGTGCGGGCGTGTTTCGCAAACATCGCCCTGTTACTGGTGATTATATACTTGACGCCACAAGCCCTAAGATGTAGGGTTTGCCTACATTTAGGGGCTTGCAGTCATGACGAAACTTTCCGCACCGTACTTTACCAACGAAGACGCCGCCAGAGAGTATCTGGAGAAACTGCGCTGGCCGCACGGCACGGTCTGCCCGCATTGCGGGACGGTCGGCAAAGCCTATGCGACGAAGCGCCCCGGCAAGTATCGTTGCGCTGAAAAGGAATGCCGCAAGGACTTTACGGTAAAGGTCGGAACCGTGTTCGAGGATAGCAAAATTCCGCTGCATAAATGGCTCCTGGCCGCTTATCTGCTTTGCTCTTCCAAGAAAGGCATGAGCAGCCACCAGCTCCACCGCACTCTTGAAATAACCTATAAGTCCGCTTGGTTCATGACGCACCGAATCCGCGAGGCCATGAAGACCGGCACTTTCTCGCCCATGGGCGGCCCCGGCCAGATCGTTGAGGCTGACGAAACCGAAATCACCCCTTCTCGCAAGACCTGGAAGGCCACCCGCGCCAAGCGTGGCGACAACATGCGCTTTGTGGCGCTTGTTGAGCGCGGCGGCTCCGTCCGTTCCCGCGTGATCGATGAGCGCGGAATGGGCCAAGTCCGCGCCGCCGTCCGCCATAACCTTGCCCCCGGCACCATCCTGCACACCGACAGCGCCCAGGGCTATAAGGGCCTTATGCCCATCGGCCAGCATGAAGCGGTGAACCACAGCAAGCAGTTTGCCCGCGATAGCAATAACGGAAAAGTCTACACAAACAGCGCAGAAGGATATTTCAGCCTGTTCAAGCGTGGCCTTGTCGGCACCTATCAGCATATCGGTGAACAGCACCTTTCTCGTTATCTGGCGGAGTTCGATTTCCGCATGAACCATCGTGTTAAGCTGGGTTTTGATGATATGGCCCGCACTGATAAAGCGTTGCTCGGCATTGAAGGCAAGAGACTGACCTATCGGCGGATTAACCAAGCCCAGGCCGTTTAGGAAGCTGGCGAGGGAGTTTTTGAAGTGGCGCAAGAAGAAATGAGACAGCATCCGGGAGAAAAATCCCTGGAACCATTTGACATGGCAATCGGAAAACTTTGCCGCAAATGGGCACAATTAGAGACGGCTATCACACATCTTTTTTTGAAGATAGGAGGCTGGGATTATAGGCTCCCAGCCGCCTATCCGATGGTGTCTTTCGTAGATTTTCGCGATAAAATCGCCGCGTTGCGGGTAGGCGTCCTCGCGTGGAATTGCCGAGAGGATATTGTAAATCTCTTGTTTGAAAGCCTTGCCTATATCGACAATGAATTAAGAAATTCTCGAAATCAATTGGTCCATGACATCCGGGCGACGTCAGATGACGGCATCGCCGCTCGCCATTTTCGAGGAGCCTACTCTCATGCAAAAGAGCCGGGTTCGGGTAAATTGATTCTCAAAGAACCAACTTTTATTCATATGAATGTTGAGGAAATTCAGGCCATTATAGATGATGTTGAGGGTGAAACAACATATTTATTTAAGCTGTATGAGTGGTTTCGCTCACCTCATGACGGGCCTTTAGGGCCGCTTTTAACACCTCCTCAACGGCAACATCTTCTCCGCCAGAGGGAAAAGCAAAGTCAAAAGGACAAATCTGCCTTAGTGCGAAAACACCCGCAGAAATCATCTCAGGAGTGATCTCAATGTCCAAAGAATCCACGACAAAGACCCCCAAACCAGACCTATCCGAACACGAGGAAGAAGCCGTCCCGTTCGATGAGGTCATGCAGAAACTCGTGAAGGCCAAACCAGCACCGAAGAAACCCGAAGAAAAGAAGGAACCGAGAAAATGAGCACTACGCCATTAGCTTATTTAGGCTGCCCCAAATGTGAGGCCGTTGTTGACTTCTCCAAACCCATGAAAGACGACGACATCGTCATATGCGGCAAATGTGGCTACAGTTTCGGCACCCGTGGGGACGTGAATAAAAAAGCGCAAGAGGCCATCGGGCTCGCTAGGAGAACCAAAGGTTGAGCGGCTTAAGCCCAGCTTCTGCGCCTCACTATCAGGAAGTGGCTTGATCTCAACCATATTTAGCATATTGTGGTCTCACGTATATCATCGCCCTGTTACTTTCCATAATATTGATTCTGCGATTTTTAGCCAAGGCAAAAACGCGGCCAGTTCTGTCAGCCGCGTCTTTGCCGAACACCCCCCCACCCGTAGCCTCAGCTATGGTGCACCTCGACCGTAAGGTGCGACACGCGCGGAAATTCGGAGAGCTTGTCGCGGTAATAGGCGGCGCTGCGCCCCTGGCTGGTGCCCACGCTCAAAATTACGCCCAGATGGCCAGGCCCCAGGCGCCAGAGGTGCAAATCCACCAGCTCGTCCCCTTCTTCCTCTATAGTATTGCGCAGCGCATCCGCCATGGCGCTGTCCGGTGTCATGTCTAGCAATATGGCGCCCGTATCGCGGATAAGCCCCAGCGCCCAACTGGCGATGACCACTGCCCCTACCAAACCCACCAGCGGGTCCAGCCACAGCCAGCCGAAAATTTTGGCCAGGACCAGCCCGATAATCACCAGCACCGACACGGCGGCATCAGCCATAACATGCACAATGGCGGCGCGCATGTTGTTGTCGCGCCCATGGGCGCCGTGGCTGTGATCATGATCATGATCATGATCATCATCATGATCATCATGGTCATGCCCGTGGTGATGGTGGTGGTGCCCTGCCCCGCCGCTCAGCAGCCAGGCCGAGGCAATGTTCACCGCAAGGCCCAGACAGGCGATGGGAATGGCCGCTGTAAAGTCGATTTTCTGTGGCTCAAAGAACCGCCCTATTGCCTCGTAGGCGATGAGCAGCGCGATCATGGCCAGGATGATGGCGCTGGTGAAGCCGGCGAGGTCCCCCATCTTGCCGGTGCCAAAAGAGAAGCGCGGATCGTTCTCGTGCTTGCGGGCAAAGCTATAGGCCAGCGCCGCCAGCAGCAGCGCGCCGGCATGGGTGCTCATGTGCAGCCCGTCCGCCACCAGGGCGATAGAGCCAAACCAAAGTCCACCGCCAATTTCCAGCACCATCATAATGGCGCATAGCCACACCACGCGCCAGCTCGCGGCCTCGCTGCGCTGGTGGGTCTCGCCCAAAAAACTGTGCCTGTGTTCCGCCGTGCCGCTCATTCGTCCCTCACTTCAAGTAACTGCGGACCACGTCCAGCAGTTGTTCCACCGCATCCTCTTTCAACGCGCCCGGATGCGTTTCTTCATCCACCAGATGCGTGCGCACGTGCTCCTCCACCACTTCCGCCATAAGCCCCGCCATGGCGCCGCGGGCAGCGGCGATAAGGTGCAAAACAGCCTCGCACCCCGCCTCGCCTTCCAGCGCGCGCTCCATGGCCTCCACCTGGCCTTTTATGCGGCGCACGCGGGCAAGGAGCTTTTTCTTCTCGTGAATCGTGTGACTCATGCGGCGCTCTATAGAATAGGGGGGGTACCTATATCAAGCACCCTGCCCTTCTATAGTTTCTCGTCGTGCTCCTCGGCCATTTTGTCGAACAACACGCGTATTTCTGGCTGTCCAAGCGCCTCGGCATAAATTCTTCCGAACGAAATCTTGCCTGGCGTTCTCCAGCTTTCCGGCGCCCATAGCCCGGCGCGGCGGGCCGAGCGCACGCAATGGAAAGCGGCACGGTCTATCTCCACCTTAATCGCGAGCATCGCTGGTTCTCCGCGCGCTGCCAGGTTTGCGCATAAATCCGCATCGTCATGCAGCGTGGCGCGGCCAGAAACGCGCAGCACCTCATCGATAGCGGGTACGAAAAACGCCAGCCCCACACGCGGCTCGGCCAGAATATTGCCTAGCCCCAGCGCAAGCTGGTTGCCCCGGCGCTCGGGTATAACCAGCGTCCGTTCGTCCTCCACCTTTACAAACCCCGGCGGATCACCCTTCTGGCTCAACTCCAGCCCCCAGGCGCCGATTGTGGCCATCACAAGAAAGGGGCTGCGCTCGATGAAGCCAATCCCCTGCGCGCACAAGGCCGGGCGCAATTTGGCCCCGGCGCGCGGGCCTGGATCGGGGATAAGCACGCGGAGCTGCCTCATTGTACTGATCCGGGCCATGTTTCCTCTCTCGCCCTGCGGTTTGTTTATAACCGTACATTAGACGGTTATTTGTTGCTGTAAAGTACCGAAGTTGGCGCTTCCCCCTGGCCCTGCTTGGGGCGTATGCTAAC
>JAKBCX010000147.1 GCA_021807465.1 Pseudomonadota bacterium
ATTACTGGCGGGTGCGGCTTGGCATTGGCCACCCGGGCGACAAGGCGCGCGTGACCGGCCATGTGCTGGGCGATTTCGCCAAGGCTGACAAGGAATGGCTGGAGCCGTTGCTGGACGAACTCGCGGCAAGCGCGGATTTGCTGGCGGTGGGCAGGCCGGAAGATTTCATGACGCGCATCGCGCGGCTAACGGAGCAGAAGAATGGGCTTTAATTGCGGAATCGTGGGTCTGCCGAATGTGGGCAAATCGACTCTTTTCAACGCGCTCACCGCCACGGTCGCCGCGCAGGCCGCGAATTACCCGTTCTGCACGATCGAGCCGAATACAGGCCGCGTGGCGGTGCCAGATAAGCGCCTGGCCAAGCTGGCGGAAATCGGCAAGTCGCAGAAGCTTGTGCCGACCAGCCTGGAATTTGTGGATATTGCGGGCCTCGTGCGCGGTGCTTCCAAAGGTGAAGGCCTGGGCAACCAGTTTTTGGCCAATATCCGCGAGGTGGATGCCATCGTGCATGTGCTGCGCTGCTTCGAGGATGACGACGTAACGCATGTGGAGGGTTCGGTGGACCCGATCCGCGATGCCGAGACGGTGGAAACCGAGCTGATGCTGGCCGATTTGGAAAGCCTGACCAAACGCGTGCCGATGCTGCAGAAAAAAGCCAAAACCAACGACAAGCAGGCCGTGGCGGACCTCGCCATTATCGAGCCGCTGATTGCGGCGCTGGAGGCCGGCCGGCCCGCGCGCACGGCCATTCCCAAGGGCGAGGAAGAGGCGGTGCGGCGGCTGAACCTGCTCACTTCCAAGCCCGTGCTTTACGTGTGCAATGTGGAGGAAGCCTCCGCCGCATCCGGCAATGCGTTCTCGGCCCGCGTGGCGGAGATGGCGGCGGCGCAGGGGGCGAGGCACGTTATCATCTCCGCGGCCATCGAGGCCGAGGTGAGCCAGTTGCCCGAAGAGGACCGGCCCGGGTTTTTGGCCGATTTAGGGCTGGAGGATAGCGGGCTGGACCGTATCATCCGCGCTGGTTACGCGCTGCTGGGGCTTATTACCTACTTCACCGTGGGGCCGAAGGAGACGCGGGCCTGGACCATTGTGCAGGGCACCAAGGCGCCGGGCGCGGCGGGGGTTATCCACGGCGATTTCGAGCGCGGATTTATCGCTGCTGAAACCATCGGGTACGATGATTACGTGGCCTATAAGGGTGAGGCCGGGGCGCGTGAGGCTGGCAAGCTGCGCGTGGAAGGCAAGGAATATGTGGTGAAGGATGGCGATGTTCTGCTGTTCCGTTTTAATGTTTAGAGCTGTTTAAGACTCATGCTGCCGGCCCGGCGGTTTTTAGGGCGGGCTTTCCGGGACCATTTCAGGCGCGCCAGATTAGAGGTTTGAAATAACCTCTTAATTTACCTGCGGGTACAAATCTGGGCTATACGGTCGTTGCGGAGAAGAATCCGCGCGCACCATAAAAACCAGAACTGACCGGAGGACCAATATGAAACTTGCCAATCCAGCGCCGCTGGGGCTTTTCGGCTTCGCGCTCACCACATGGCTGCTCAGCATGGTCAATGCCGGGTGGCTGCCTGGCGCTTCCGTGCCGCTTGTGCTGGCCATGGCCTTTGCCTATGGCGGCACGGCGCAATTCGCAGCCGGGCTTATGGAAATGGCCACGGGCAACACATTCGGGTTTGTGGCCTTCTGCTCTTACGGCGCGTTCTGGTGGAGCTTTGCGCTGTTCGTGGAATTTTTCAGCCATGGCGTGCCGGGCGCGGCGGTGGGCTGGTACCTTATTGTCTGGGGTGTGTTCACCTTTGCCATGTGGATTGGCACATTCGCGCTTAACCGCGCTTTGTTCCTTATTTTCCTGGCGTTGTGGATCACCTTCTTCCTGCTGGGCCTGGAGCCGCTTACGGGCAATGCCGAGCTGAACGTGCTGGGCGGTTATGGCGGGCTTATTACCGCGGCGCTGGCGGCTTATCTGGCGGCGGCCGAAATTATTAACGGCGCGCATGGCAAGACGATCCTGCCCATCGGCGCGCGGAGCTGAGTATCTGGCCCGGGGGTTTGGCTCCCGGGCCGTTCAGCGCGTATCAAGGTATTTCTTGATCGCCTTCAACTGGCCTTGAAAACTCCGCGAGAATGTGTGCCCGCCCGTGCCATTGGCCACGAAGTAAAAGTCATCCGTATTGGCCGGGTGCAGCACCGCATTTAGCGCCGCCAGCCCCGGCGTGCAGATAGGCCCGGGCGGCAGCCCGCCATACATATAGGTGTTGTAGGGCGAGGGGTTGGATAAATCCGCCGGGTGCAAATCCACCCCGCCCACTTTCGCGCCATTGGTGATGGCGTAAATCACGGTTGGGTCGGCTTGCAGCTTCATGCCCTGGTTCAGCCTGTTCTCGTACACGCTGGCAATGCGCGGCATCTCGGCGGTAATTTTGGCCTCGGCCTGCACAATAGAGGCCAGGTTTACCGCCTCGGCCTTGCTGTGCAGGGGCAGATTATCCGCGCGGCCGGCCCAGGCCGTGTTCAGGGCCGTTTGCATGGCCGCCTGGGCGCGGTGCAGCAGGGCGGGGCGGGGCGTGTTCCACAAATAATTATAGGTTTGCGGCAGCACGCTGCCTTCTGGCGGCGGCGCCACCTTGCCTTTGGCCAAAGGCGCGGCGTTTATCAGTGCGGCAATCTGCCGGCTGGTCAGCCCCTCGGGTATGGTTAGCTGGTGCTCCACCTGCGGTCCGTGGCGCAGCAGGCGCAGAATTTCCGCCACCGAGGCATGGGCGGGCACCAGATATTCGCCGGTGCGCAATGGCCCTTCATTGCGGGTGAAAAATGTGGCGGCGCGGAAAACCAGCTTGTATTTGATGATTCCGGCCTTGGCCAGAGCTTCAGCCACATCTCGGCTGGGGCCGGCCTGTACGAAAAAATCCTGGCTGTGCTGGCCAATGCCTGGCGCGTTGTAGGATTCACGCACCGCCCGCTCCGCCGCCCGGGCCGTGACCAGCACGGTAAGGAGGAGCAGTAATATACGGCCGGAACGGCGCAAGGCGGCTTGGCTTAGACGCGCTTGAACAGGATGGAGGCGTTGGTGCCGCCAAAGCCGAAGCTGTTGGACAGGGCCACGTCGATCTTCCGCTCCTGCGCCTTGAGCGCCACGCGGTCGATTACCGAGGCGCGGCTTGGCTCATGCAAATTCAGCGTCGGCGGGGCAATGTTATCGCGGATGGCGAGGATGGAGAAAATAGCCTCCACCGCGCCCGCCGCGCCCAGCAAATGCCCCACGGCCGATTTGGTGGACGACATGGCGGCGTTGCGCGCATGATCGCCGAACATATTCTCCACCGCCTCCAGCTCCAGATCATCGCCCAGCGGGGTGGAGGTGCCGTGCGCGTTAATATACTGCACATCGGCCGGGGTGAGGCCGCCATTCTTGAAGGCCGCCTTCATGGCGCGGAAGGCGCCGTCATGGTGCTCGGCTGGGGCGGTGATGTGGTGCGCGTCGCCCGACATGCCATAGCCGCCGATCTCGGCGTAAATTTTCGCGCCGCGCTTTTTGGCGTGCTCGTATTCTTCCAGCACCACCACGCCAGCGCCTTCGCCCATCACAAACCCGTCGCGGTCCTTGTCCCAGGGGCGCGAGGCTTCGGTTGGCCGGTCGTTGAACCCGGTGGAAAGCGCGCGCGCGGCGCAGAACCCGGCAATGCCCAGCGTGTTCACGGCAGCCTCGGCACCGCCCGCCACCATGATGTCGGCATCGCCATAGGCGACCAGCCGGGCCGCATCGCCAATGGCGTGCACGCCGGTGGCGCAGGCCGTGACGGCGGAATGGTTGGGGCCTTTTAGCCCGTATTTAATGGAAACCTGGCCGGAGATGAGGTTGATGAGGGAGGCCGGGATAAAGAAGGGCGAGAGGCGGCGCGCCCTTCCCTCATGCACCGTGATGGCGGCGTCGTAGATGGTCTGCAGCCCGCCAATGCCGGAGCCGATCATCACGCCGGCCGCGTATTTTTCTTCTTCCGTCTGCGGGGCCCAGCCGGAATCCTCAATGGCCATGGAGGCCGCGACAATGCCGAGATGGATGAAGCGATCCATCTTCTTGAGTTCCTTCACAGGAATCCACTCAGCAAGGTCCAGCCCGCCTTCCGCGCGGGAGCCAGCGGGCACCTGGCCCGCGATCTTGGCTGTCAGCTCCGTGGTGTCGAACTGGGTGATGGCTGAAATACCGGATTCCCCGTTAATCAGCCTCTTCCAGACATGATCGACGCCAACCCCAAGCGGGCAAGCGATCCCCATTCCGGTTACGACAACACGGCGCATGGCAACTCCTCGGACGGCTTTAGACGCGTAAGGGCCTTATTCGGCCTTCTGCTTCTCGATATACTCAACCGCATCCTTCACGGTCGCGATCTTCTCGGCGGCATCTTCGGGAATTTCCACGCCGAAGGCTTCCTCGAACGCCATCACCAGCTCCACAGTGTCCAGCGAGTCAGCGCCCAGATCGTCGATGAAGGAGGCTTCCGGGGTTACCTTGCCTTCGTCCACGCCGAGATGCTCGACAACAATTTTCTTAACCTTGTCGGCGATTTCGCTCATAAAAATTCACTTTCCTGCAAACTGGTTTGGTGGAGATACGGCGCGACCTTAGCACCGTATGGGGTTAAACGCTAACTTTGGGGCCGGTTTGGCCCCAGCCCAGACGTAAGCCGGCGTGGCGCTTAGCATGGTTTGTTACGCCGCGCCAAGCCGGGGGCGCATGGCTCAAATCCCAGCCCTCAGACCATCGCCATACCGCCATTCACATGAATGGTGGAGCCGGTGACCCAGCCCGCCTCGTCGGCGGCCAGATACACCACGGCGGCGGCAATATCCCCCGGCTGGCCCAAACGGCCCAGCGGGATTTTGCCCGAAAGGTCAGAGCGCTGCGCCTCGGTCAGCGCATCGGTCATCGGGGTTTCGATGAAGCCGGGGGCGACTAGGTTCACCGTAATCCCGCGTGAGGCCACTTCTTGTGCCAGAGATTTGGTCATGCCCACCAGCCCGGCCTTGGCGGCGCAGTAATTGGCCTGGCCCGGGTTGCCCGTGGCGCCCACGATGGAGCCGATATTGATGATGCGCCCGGCCCTGCGGCGGAGCATGAATTTAAG
>JAKBCX010000148.1 GCA_021807465.1 Pseudomonadota bacterium
ACCCATGGATTTTACGGGCTGCGCCGGGCTGCTGCTGTTATATTTCAGATACAAAAAACCCCGGTGTTTCCACCGGGGTTCTGTTTGGTGCGTAAGAGGCTGGATTAGAAATCCATGCCGCCCATGCCGCCCATGCCGCCCATGTCGGGCGCGCCCATCGGGGCCTTCTTCTCGGGCTTCTCGGTCACACCGGCTTCGGTGGTGATGATGAGAGAGGCCACAGAAGCGGCGTCCTGCAGGGCGGTGCGGACAACCTTGGTCGGGTCGATAATGCCGGCGGCGACCATGTTCTTGTACGCGCCGGTCTGCGCATCGAAGCCATGCTCGTACTCGCCGTTCTCGAGCACCTTGCCGGCGATCACCGCACCGTCTTCGCCGGCATTCTCGGCGATTTGGCGCAGCGGCACCTGGATGGCGCGGCGGATGATGTCCACGCCGGTCTGCTGGTCGTTGTTGTCGGTCTTGATGTTGTTGAGCACCAGAGAGGCGCGGGCCAGGGCAACACCGCCGCCCGGCACAATGCCTTCTTCAACGGCGGCGCGGGTGGCGTGCAGCGCGTCGTCCACGCGGTCCTTGCGCTCCTTCACCTCAACCTCGGACGAGCCGCCCACGCGGATGACGGCGACGCCGCCAGCCAGCTTGGCCAGACGCTCCTGCAGCTTCTCGCGGTCGTAGTCCGAGGTGGTCTCCTCGATCTGCGCGCGGATCTGGTTGACGCGGCCGGTGATGTCGTCTTTGGCGCCAACACCCTCGATGATGGTGGTGTTTTCCTTCTCGATGAGCACCTTCTTGGCGCGGCCCAGCATCGGCAGGGTCACGGATTCCAGCTTGATGCCCAAATCCTCGGAGATCACCTGGCCGCCCGTGAGGATGGCGATGTCTTCCAGCATGGCCTTGCGGCGGTCGCCGAAGCCAGGGGCCTTCACCGCGGCAATCTTCAGCCCGCCGCGCAGCTTGTTCACCACCAGGGTGGCAAGGGCTTCGCCCTCAACGTCCTCGGCGATAATCAGCAGCGGCTTACCGGTCTGCACCACGGCTTCCAGCAGCGGCAGCATGGGCTGAAGCTGAGACAGCTTCTTCTCGAAGATCAGGATGTATGGGCTGTCGAGGTCCGCAACCATCTTCTCCGGGTTGGTGATGAAGTACGGAGAGACATAGCCGCGGTCGAACTGCATGCCTTCCACGACGTCCAGCTCGGTCTGGATGCCCTTGGCTTCCTCAACCGTGATGACGCCTTCATTGCCGACCTTCTGCATGGCCTTGGAGATCATGTCGCCGATCTCGGTCTCGCCATTGGCGGAGATGGTGCCAACCTGCGCGGTCTCGGCGGGGTTGGTGATCTTCTTGGAGCGGGCCTTCAGTTCTTCCACAACGGCGGCAACCGCCTTGTCGATGCCGCGGCGCAGGTCCATCGGGTTCAGGCCAGCAGCAACGGCCTTCACGCCCTCGCGCACGATGGCCTGGGCCAGCACGGTCGCGGTGGTGGTGCCGTCACCGGCCAGGTCGTTGGTCTTGGAGGCAACTTCGCGGATCAGCTGCGCGCCCAGATTCTCGAACTTGTCGGACAGTTCGATTTCCTTGGCGACGGACACGCCGTCCTTGGTGATGCGGGGGGCGCCGAAGCTCTTCTCGATGACAACGTTACGGCCCTTGGGGCCGAGGGTCACCTTAACAGCGTTGGCAAGCGTATCGACGCCGCGCAGCATGCGGTCGCGGGCATCAGAGCCGAAGCGTACTTCTTTGGCAGCCATGTGATTAGCTCCTTAAATTGGGAAATTAAGCGGCGATGATGCCGAGAATGTCGGATTCTTTCATGATCAGCAGGTCTTCCCCGTTGATCTTGACTTCGGTGCCGGACCATTTGCCGAACAGCACGCGGTCGCCAGCCTTAACGTCCAGGGGCACGAGGGCGCCGGCCTCGTTGCGCGCACCGGCACCGGCGGCGACAACTTCGCCTTCCTGGGGCTTTTCCTTGGCGGTGTCGGGGATAATGATGCCGCCGGCGGTCTTCTCTTCAGCCGTGATACGGCGGACGACCACGCGGTCATGCAGGGGGCGGAAATTCGCCATGTCGATCGCTCCTAAACGTTATTGTCTTAAAAGCTTTACAGCCTGTCCGGCCCGGCACGCGGCACCGCGGCTGTTAGCACTCCCGGTTAGAGAGTGCCACGCATCTAATCTGGCCCGGCGAATAAGTCAAGAAAAGGCAGCACTCTCAAGGGGCGAGTGCCAAGTTGCTGGTTTTGCACAGATTTTTATTGCACGGCGGCGGGACTCTTATGGCAGACTACCCCTCCGGCCAAGCCGGACCCGAAACCAAGGAGCACCAATAGACCATTAAGGAGCGGCGAAATATGAACCTTGCCTTGCAGATGCGCGATTACCGCCTGACCACCGCGGAAATCCTCTACCACATGCCAGACCACCCGGGCGTGCTGCAAACCTTTATCTGGCAAGAGCTGGACCTGGCCCCAAAATTCCCGGTTCTGCGCAAATTTCTCGATTTCTGGTCGCATAATCTCGACGGCAAGTTGCATTCCGTGCGCGTCGGCAGCGCCGCGCTCATCACCCCGGCGGAGTGGCGCCACGGCGCGCTGTTCACGCTGCACTAGGTGGCCTTTATAAGTGCCGTGCCGACGCACTTAGCCAGGAGTCCGCCTTGCGCCTTAAATTACGTCTGCCATCCGCGGGCATTCATCCGCTGGACCATGTTCTGGGCCTCACCGCCTTCACGGCAGGGGCGGTGGATGTTCTCAGCTTTGTTCAAATGGGCGGCATTCTCGCCTCGGCCATGACTGGCAACATGGCCCTGCTGGCGCTCTACACCGCGCGCGGCAACTGGCATTCCGCCATCGCCTCGCTGGTATGCCTGGCGGGGTTCATTCTGGGCGGCGCCGGGGCTGCCGGGTTTGCCTATGGCAGGCCAGCACCCGGCGCGCTTGCCGCCCTGTTGCGGGCCGAAGCTGTTTTGCTGGCGCTGTTCATTCTCTGCCTGGCCTGGCTGGGCGCGCCCGGCGGGCATTACCTTACCTACCTGCCGATCATTCCGCTTTCCGCCGCCATGGGAGTGCAGATTGTCATCGGTAAAAAGCTCAACCTGGCCAGTGTGCCCACTGTTGTGTTCACCAGCACGCTCGCCAATGCGGTGGTGGCCCTGGCGGAAGCCGCGCGCAATGGCCGTATTAGGGTTTCCGCCGATACAAAGCGCCAAAGCGCCTCGCTGGCGGCTTATTTTGCCGGGGCCTTTGCCAGCGCATTGCTGGCGGGGTTTTTGGCCCCGGCGGCCCCCATGCTGCCGCTGCTCAGCATCGCCACGGCAATTTTCTGGCACCGCCGCGCGCCGGCTTAGCGCTTATTCCACCCCAAAGCGGTCCATGTGCAGGTAGCTCAGCCTGCTGGATTTGATGCGCCATTTGCCGTCGGCGCAGCGCACGTAATGCTCGTGATAATGCCCATACCCGGCATGGCCGGCGCAGCCCATCTGCTGGCGCCGTTCCTCGTCCCATGTGTTGCGGTCCTGCATGGCCCAGACCACGTTGGCCGAATCCGGCCCGTCGAAGCTGATTTCGGGGTTGTGCACATGATGCACGGTCACGGCTTTTTCCACGCAGGAGCGCACATAGCGTATCGCCGCCTCGCGCCCTTGGTGGTTATTGCCCTCGGGCGGGGTCATCAGCAGGAAATCTTCGGTGAAACAATCCGTATAGCCGTCCCAATCCTTGGTATCGAGGCAGCGGCAATAGCGGGCCTTTGTGGCCACAATGGCGGCCCAATCGGCGAAGTTCATGTGTTTCTCCCAGCCACGGTTATTTCACCCTGCTTACGCTGGCATGGCGATGCGCTGTATTCCCAAATGGTAGTGTCGTGCGGCGGCGGGGTGGCGTTAGCTGGGCGCAAAACAACAGGAGCGCGCCAGACATGCCGGACACATCCCACTTCAGCCTCAGCGGCAAAATCGCGCTTGTTACTGGCGGCGCGCGCGGCATTGGCGCCGGTATTGCCCGGCTGCTGGCGGCGGCAGGCGCGCGGGTGGTGGTTGCTGATATCGAGCTTGCCCAGGCTGAGGCGCAGGCCGCCGCGCTGCCAGGGGGCGGAGCTGTTCACATCGATGTGGCGGATGAAGACTCGGTGGTGCAAGGCTGCGCGGAGGTTGTGAGCCGCTTCGGCGCGCCTTGGCTGCTGGTGAATAATGCCGCCCTGCTGGACAGGGAGTTGCTGCTGGAGGGCAGTGCCGCGCAATGGGACCGCACAATCGCAGTGAATGCCCGTGGCCCCTACCTGATGAGCCGGGAAATCGCCCGCGCCATGGTCGCGCGTGGCCAGGGCGGGCGCATTGTGAATGTGGCCTCGGCCTCCATCCACGGCGCCATCACGCGCGGTCATGCGGCTTATGCCAGCTCTAAGGCGGCGCTGCTGGGGCTGACGCGCGCCAGCGCGCTGGAGCTGGCCGAGCATGGAATCACGGTGAATCTCGTTTTGCCTGGCGGCGTGGCCACGCCGGGCGCCATTCATGCCAAAGGCCCGGCGCCAGAGGGGCCAGCCTGCCGCAAACCGCCGCTGGGCATGTGCGAGCCAGAGGATATTGCCCATGCGGTCCTGTTTTTCGCCACCCCCGGCGCGGGGCGCATTACCAATCAGGCCGTTGCGGTGGATGGGGGATGGGGGGTTACGTAGCGCCGGTTGCTTTTATGAAAATTTAAGATTTCCGTGGCTTTAAGGCGGGCATTTTCGAGAGCCGCGATTCATGGTCCGCTTCAAACGTTCAATCTATTTCAGTGTCATGGCCAGCCTGTTGACAATGCTCAGTATTGTGCTGGCCCAGGCGGCGGTGGATGTTCTCACCCTCAAGCGCCTAAGCAGCGGAAGTGCCGGGTTCGAACGGCAATGGGTGGAGGGGGCGGCGCTGCTCGGCAATATTGCCTGTGCGGCCGAGGCCTTCCGTATGGCCGAGGTGGAAAGCGCCCTGGCGCTTGGTCAGCCGGGGCGCGACGCGGCGGAGGCCGCGGCTGAAGCGCGCCGCCTGGAAGTGGGCGGTGATGTGCGGCTTTATAAGCGCCTGATGGCGGTCAGCAACCCCGGCGGCCTTGCCGCGTTCAATGCGGCCTGGGCGGCCTACA
>JAKBCX010000149.1 GCA_021807465.1 Pseudomonadota bacterium
GCGCCTGGGCGCGTGCCGCCGCCGGGCGGGCATTGATGCGGGCCGTGTAATCCTGGAAGGCGGGGCGGGATTCGAACAGGCCAAACTGCATGGCAAAGCCAAGCAGCCCGCCCACGTACAGGTCAGCCGCGGTAAACGCATCGCCGGTAAGGTAAGGTGAGGCGCTTAGTGTTTGTTCCAGCGTATCCAGCAGCAGGCCCAGCGAGCCATAGCCGACGAAGCCGGATTTTTCCGCCGGAATCTCCACGCCGAGCGATTTATTGGTCATGGCCGCCTCAACCGGCCCGGCGCCGAAGAACAGCCAGCGGTAATAGGCTCCGCGTAAGGGGCTGCCGGGCGGCGGCGCCAGTTGGGCCTGGGGGAAGGCATCGGCTAGATGGGCCAGAATCGCGGGGGTTTCGCAAATCGCCACGCCATCGTGGCACAGCACCGGGATTTTACCCATGGGGTTGAGGGCGAGGAATTCCGGTGCCTTCATCGCCGGGCCATATTCCAGCACGCGGGTTTCATATTGGGCGCCAACCTCTTCCAGCATCCGGCGCACGATGCGGCCGCGTGACATAGGGTTGGTGTAGAAGATTAGGCTCATGGTTTACTCCCTCCGGTTTGGGGATGTTCTACCATGGCGCGAATTTGGAAGGCAGCCCTGAAACCAGGGCTGCCATGTTAAGGCTTAATGCACCAGGCTCGGCACCATGTCGTGCTGAATAATGGCGGCGCTCGCGAGGTTGATGTCAGAGGCAATCGCCATCGGCGTGCCATCGGCGGCATGAATGGCGAAAGCTGGGCCAGTTTCGGTCATAACCGGCTTAACAAAGGCAATTTCCTCCATCCCCAACTGCGCCAGCTGGGCCGGGGAGATGTGGTGAATATCCAGCACAGTGCCAGGAACAAAATTGGCAGTGCCGTCATGATTTTTGATGTTCATCGAACAATCCTTTCATGCCGCCCAGCTGATTGTACAGCATTAATGCAACGGCATTGTGTCTAATTTGCGTTTACTGTGGCTTATTTCACCGCGCCGAATCCAGCATTTTTGCCGGGTCAGTCTTCTGTTACGCGCGGGGCTGTCTCCACCGTGCGGGCGGGGGTTACGGCTTTGCCCTGGCCGCGGCTAATGGGAATATTCTTCACCACGGGCTGCGGCACGGGCCGCACCAAATCCACATGCAGCAAGCCATTATCGAGCCATGCGCCTTTCACCTCTATCCCCTCCGCGATGACGAAAGCCCGCTGGAATTGCCGGGCCGCGATGCCGCGATGGATGAACACGCGGCCCTGCCCGTCATCACATTGGCGCCCGCGAATTACTAACTGATTATCCTCCAGCGTAATCTGCAGGTCATCCATGGTGAAACCGGCCACGGCGAGCGTGATGCGCAGCGAGATGGGGCTGAGCTGCTCGATATTGTAAGGCGGGTAACCGTCGGAAGAATTTTTCGAGGCGCGCTCGATCATCTGCTCCAGATGGTCGAAACCGAGAAATAAAGGCGATGTGAACACTCTCGTCGTCATGGTTAAGGCTCCCCCGGATGAGCGAAGCAAGGTTACGGACCCTGGGATAGGCATCCTGTCCCTATGATGTGCATGAAACCCCTCCTATGCAAGAGCTTCGTTGCAGAGCGGGGCCATGCGGATTACATGCTGGGCATGTCTGAAGTTCAAACCGAAGCGAAGCTGCTGCCGCTGCTGATCTGCCCCGACCCCAAGCTGCGCAAAACCGCGCGCCCGGTAACCGAGGCCGACAGGGGCGAGGTGGATGAGCTTATCCCCTCGATGTTCGCCACCATGTATAAGGCGCCGGGCATTGGGCTTGCGGCGCCGCAGGTGGGGCGGTCTCTGCGCGTGGTCACCATCGACCTGGCGCCGGATGACGTGCCTGCGCCCATCGCGCTGATTAACCCGGAGATTATCGCCGCTTCTGACGAGGAAGCTGTGCAGCAGGAAGGCTGCCTTTCAGTGCCCGAGCAATATGCCGATGTTACCCGCCCGGCGCGGGTAAAAGTGCGCTATTTGGATGAGCATTGGGTGAAGCGCGAGATAGAGGCCGAAGGGCTGCTGGCTGCCTGCCTGCAGCACGAGATCGACCATCTCAACGGCGTGCTGTTCGTCGATCACCTCACCGCGCTCAAGCGCAACATCCTGCTCCGCAAGCTGGCCAAGGCGCAGAAGGACCAGCAGGCGCGGCGATGAGGCTGGCATTCATGGGCTCGCCGGACTTCGCCGTTCCGGCGCTGCGCGCGCTGGTGGCGGCGGGGCACGAGGTGGCGGCGGTGTACGCCCAGCCGCCTAAACCCGCCGGGCGCGGCCAGCGCGAGCAGAAATGCCCCGTGCACCAGGCGGCCGAGGCGCTGGGCCTGCCGGTGCGCACGCCCGCCCGGCTGCGTGGAAACGAGGAAGAGCTGGGTTTTTTCAAGGGCTTGAACCTTGATGCCGCCGTGGTGGCCGCCTACGGGCTGATTTTGCCGCAAGATTTTCTCGATGCCCCAAGGCGTGGCTGCCTTAACATCCATGCCTCGCTGCTGCCGCGCTGGCGGGGGGCAGCCCCCATCCAGGCCGCCATTGCGGCGGGCGATGTGGAAAGCGGCATCACCATTATGCAGATGGAAGCGGGGCTGGATACTGGCCCCGCGCTGCGCCGCGCTGGCGTGCCGATTGGCCCACGCGACACATCGGCGGATTTGCACGACCAACTGGCCGAACTGGGTGCCAGGCTCATCGTGCAGGAGTTGGCCGAGCCCAGCCCGCCCGTGGCCCAGAACGAGGCCCTGGCCACCTATGCCGCCAAACTCTCGCGCGAGGATGCGCGCCTGAACTTCACCCGCCCCGCCGTGGAGCTGGAGCGCCTGATCCGCGCTTACACGCCCTGGCCGGGCGCTTTGGGGCTGCTGGGCGATATGGTCGTCAAATTCCTCGCCGCCGAAGTGGTGCAAGGCGAGGGTATCCCCGGCACGATTCTGGATGACCGCCTGACCATTGCGTGCGGCGAAAACGCGCTGCGCCCCACCCGCCTGCAACGCGCCGGCAAGGCGGCCATGAGCGCTGATGACTTCCTGCGCGGCTTCACCCTGCCCGAGGGAGCACGGTTTTATTGAGAAGGTGCTTCAGAACTCGCTCTGGTGAGTCGCATGGCGGTGATTTGCGAGCACCGGCGCGGAGCGTACTTCAGTACGTGAGAACCGGAGCGCAACAAATCGCCGCCATGCGGCCGCCAGAGTAGAGTTATGAAGCACCTTCGCACGTGGGCGCTGGAGCTGGAGTATGACGGCACGCCCTTCATGGGCTGGCAGAGGCAGAAACATGGGCTGGCCATCCAGCAAGTGGTGGAGGAAGCCGCCGCCCGCCTGCGCGGCGGGGGCGAGGTAACCGAGGCTATCGCCTCTGGCCGTACCGATGCCGGGGTGCATGCAATGGCGCAGATCGTGCAGATCGAGCTGCCGGAGCTGACACCCTTCCGCATACGTGAGGCGATGAATTTCCACCTCAAGCCCCAGCCCATTGTGGTGCGGCGCTGCTGCGTGGCGCCCGAGGGCTGGAATGCCCGTTTCTCCGCCATTGGCCGGTCGTACCGCTATATCATCTCCAACCGCGCCGTGCCCCCGGCGCTGGAGGCCGGGCGTGTGTGGCACATCCGCCAGCCTTTGGACGAGCACGCCATGCAGCGCGCGGCCCAGTTATTGCTCGGCCATCACGATTTCTCATCCTTCCGCGCCGCCGCCTGCCAAGCCAAAAGCCCCATGCGCACGCTGGACGCGCTGACCGTTGCCCGCGCGGGCGAGAAGGTTATTGTTGAGGCCAAGGCGCGCTCGTTTCTGCACCACCAGGTACGCAACATGGTGGGCAGCCTGGTGCAGGTGGGCAGCGGGCGCTGGCCGGAACAAAAATTGGCCGAGGTACTGGCGGCGAAAGACCGCACCGTGGCGGCAATGACAGCCCCGCCCGAAGGGCTGTATTTTACGGGCGTGGCGTATGAGCCGGGGCTGGCGCTGGAGTAGGCTGGAAAGAACGGCTGAAACGAATAAATCGAGCCAGAATAGGGCACAAGCTCTGCGCGGCGCGCTTCCTGATTTGTGGCGATTTCGTTGTTTCATACCAATGTGCAATGGACGGGACATTAACTTTGGGTTTATCTCGTAATTGAGCCGAGGCCTGGAATATGAGTATTGATTGTATGAACAAAACAAAATTTTTGGATATTAACTGGCTGTGCCTTTATCTCGTTCTCGCGGCCCTGCCGGTTATTGAACTGCTTGGGTTCTTGTACGGTCAGCCGCCATCATTGCCTGCGTCCCGTGCGCTGGCGGCCGAGGTTCTGGGGCTTGTTTTGATGGCGAGCGGCGCCGCCCAGCTCGGTTTTACCACGCAATGGGCGCAGCGTTTGTTTTTGGTGTGGATTGTCTTGTCCATCCCCGTGATCTTGTATTCAGCACTGCCACTCTCGCTTGGTTTTTTCTTGGATTTTGCCCGGGCCACGATTGTCTTTCTGGCTGGCGTAGCGGTTCTTGTGCAGCTAGAGCGTCGCTCCTTACATTTTAGACGGCTCGCCTCCTTTGTTGTTGGTTGCACAGGATTGCTCCTGGGCGGATCGTGCGTGTATGGCATGTTACTAATTACGTTAGCCAAGCTGCCGCTCGTCTATGACCCAGTTCTGTACAGATTTGAAGGCATTCTTGGATTGTCACTGACCAGCATTTTTTACGCGATTTTATTCTACAACCATTTGACCGGAAATGTCTTTCTTGCGCTGTATAATTTTCTCAACATCGCTGTAATTCTGGCCGCCGCGTCGGAAATCCTGTATGCGCCAAATTGGCGTCAAACTGGCCTGTTTCTGCAATTCCTTGTCATCGCCGCAGTCGGGTATCTGCTGTATTATGTTACCCCTGCGGTCGATCCCGCTAATTTTTTCTGCTCGGCCTTCCCGAACCATCTGCCGGCAGTGCAATCCGTGGCAATGCAGGCGGTGAGTGTACCCGCGTGCGCTCCGGTATTCGATCCCCGCAACACCATGCCTTCCTTGCATGCCGCATGGGCCATTGTCATAGTGCTGGCTCTGCGCCACTCACCCTTGTGGCATAAAATATTGGGCGCCCTGTTCCTAGCTAGCATTGTAATTG
>JAKBCX010000001.1 GCA_021807465.1 Pseudomonadota bacterium
AGCTCCCACGCATTGCCGGCGGCGAGGCTCAGGCCATCCGTGTCGGTCAGCAACTTCTTTATCTCGCGGTTGGAGCGCGCGCTGGTGGCGAGAATATCGGTGCAGAGCGAATCCGTTTGCGCGTCCAACTCCGCCTCCGGCACGGCGAAATTGGCCAGCCCCATGGCGGCGGCCTCGATGCCCGAATAGGTGCGGGCGGAGAACATCATCTCCTTGGCCTTGGCCATGCCCACGCGGCGCGGCAAGCGCTGGGTCAGGCCCCAGATAGGCACAAGGTCGAATTTTGCATGTGTGTCGGCAAAGCGCGCGGTTTCGGCGGCGATGATGATGTCCGCGGCCAGCACCAGTTCCAGCCCGCCCGTATAGCAATGGCCGCGCACGCTGGCGATAACGGGGAAGGGCAGGGTGGCGAGCCGCTCCACCAGCCCGTTCTCTATCCGCTCCGCGCGCCCGGCTTCGGTGCCAGAGGCCAAATCATCCAGGTCGTGCCCCGCGCAAAAGCTGCGCCCCGCGCCGCTCAGCACCAGGCAGCCAATGGCGGTGTAATCCAGCCGGTCGAGATGCCGCGCGATCTCCTCGAACATTGAGACATTCAGTGCGTTCAGCCTGTCTGGCCGGTTGAGGGTGAGGCGGCAGAGCCGGTCTTGCACGGTGCAGGTTATGGTTTCGGTCATACAGCGTATATCCTTGCGGTTTTGTCAGCGTATGGCGCCGGTTTGCATCAGCCGTTCCTGCTCGGCGGCGGGCAGGCGCAGGATTTCGCCAAACACGTAGGCGTTGTGCTCACCCAAACGCGGCGCGCCATCGGTAATTGCCGCGCCATCGCTCAGCCGCCAGGCCGGGCCGAGCGTGGCTTTGGTTTCGCCCGCGCCATCTGTTACGTAACGGTAGAAGCCACGCGCCCAGAGGTGGTCATCGGCCACAAGGTCAAGCGAATTCGCGCTCTTGGCGGCGGCGATGCCTTGCGCTTGCAGGCGTGTGGCGAGTTCCTGGGCATCCTGCCCGCGCGTCCAGCCTGCCAGCAGATCATCCAGCGCGGCCTCGCTGGCCTTGCGCGCCGGCAATGTGGCAAAGCGCGGATCATCGGCCAGGCTGGGTTGGCCCATGGCCGCGCATAGGGCGCGCCAGGCGGTATCGCCGGGTATAGCGATGCTGATCCAATCCTCATCGCCGCACGGGTATACGCCGTGCGGTGCCATGTCCGGATGACGGTTGCCGTCGCAATGCGCGATGCGTTTGTTCAGGCTGTAATCCATGAACACATCGCCGATCATGCTGGTCATGGTTTCCACTGCGGAAATATCGATGAACTGCCCTTCACCCGTTTGCTGCCTGTGCAGCAGCGCCACCAGCGCGGCATAGGCGGCGGCGGTGCCGAAGCTGGAATCGGCATAACGCACATTCATCCCCTGCGGTGTTTCGCCTTCATACCCTACCAAGGCGCTCACCCCGCTAAGCGCCACAAAGCAGGGCGCGTAGCCGGTTTGGTAAGCCAGCGGCCCGTCATTACCGTACATGCCCATGGAGACATAGATAATGCCCGGATGCGCCGCCTTCACGGCCTCGTAGCCCAGCCCTAAGCGGTCTATGGCGCCGGGGCGCAGATTTTCCACCACAATATCGCACTGGCCGATCAGCTCTTTCAGCAGCGCAACGCCCTCTTTCGACTTCATGTCAATCTGCACGCTCAGCTTTTGCGGATTCACCGCCTGAAAGCCCGGCGCGTTGTTGATGTCATCCACCCCGTAAGAGCGCGTTACGTCGATGGAGCCGAGACTTTCCACGCGGATGACTTCCGCGCCGAGATAGGCGAGGTGCTTGCCCACGCATGGCCCGGCCCATACTTTGGTCAGCTCCAGCACGCGCACGCCCTCCAGCGGCCCGCCACGGCGTTTTATGGGACCGGCCCGGCCCTGTTCCAGCGGCTTTGGTGCTGCGGGTTTCCGCAGCGCGGCTTTATCATGCTGCCCCAGCAGTGGCGCGGGGCGCTGGATGCGCGCCGGCGTGGCGCTGAGCTTATAGGGCGTGGTGGGGTATAGCGCGCGGCCCTGCACGGGGTGTTCCACCTCCGTAAAAAAGCCGCGATGCTGGAGCTGCGCCGAGCGCGGCAAATCGCTCACATTATTTACCGGCGCCAGCGTCAGCCCTTGTTTCTGCGCGGCGGCGGCGGCATCGTCCTTGCCCAGACTTTTGAGCCAGTTGGTGATATGGCGGCGGCATGTGGCAATACGTTCCGGCGTCAACCCGCGCTCCATCCAGTTGGCGGGAAAATCATCCATCCACGCCGTATCATCCAGTAATTGGCGAATAGCCTCCCAATGCGAGGGGGCGGACATCCAGATATACACAAACCCGTCGCGGCACGGGAAAATACCGGATGGCCCGCCAAGGTCGAACGAGGTGCGGCTGGTGCCTACCTCCATATCGCCCGCCACCATCTGCGCCAGCACGTAATCCACGCGCGAGGCCATGACCTCCTGCTTGGATAAATCGATGAACCGGCCGCGTCCTTGCGTGCCGTGCCCATACAGGCAGGCGGCGATGCACATGGCCGCGTCCAGCCCGGCTTCGTAACTTACCTGGAAACGCCCGGCCCCTTTCAGCGGCGGGCGGCTGGGGGTGGCGGCGCTTGGCGTATGGTAGCCCCAGCCGCTGGCCTGCATCACGGTCAGGTCTTCCGCATGGGCGCGCCCGGCGGGCGCGTTCTGGCCGAACGGGGTTATGGCGCATAGGGTAAGGTGTGGATAGGCTTCAGGCGTCAGCCCGATATTCGCCAGCCAGCCGGGGGCATGGCCGTCGATAACCGCATCCGCATCTTCCAGCAGCGCGGCCAGCCGGGCGCGGCCTTCCGCCGTTTCCAAATCCAGCGTGAGTGAGTGCTTGTTGGTGTTGAGGTAGGCAAATAGCCCGCTATCTTCGGGGCCTGTGCCGCTGGCCGCGAACGGGCCAAGGCGGCGCGTGGGGCTGCCTTCGGGCGGTTCGATTTTTAGCACATTGGCGCCGAAATCGGCCAGCAGCTTGCCGCAATATTCACCGCAAACGCTCCCGCCAAGCTCGATGATTTTGAAATGGCGCAACGCGGACAACGTATACTCCCCGATAAGTTTGGCACGCCGGTACGGGGCGGCTTTTGTGTCCCCTAGCATCCGCGCCGCCTTTTTGGCTCTGCTCCGGCTTGTCCCTGGCGGCATTATTACCTGCCGGATGCGGCATTCTCCGCTGCAAGTTTGGGCGAGGTTTGGCGTACATCAAGGGGTTAGGCGGAGTTTACGCCATTTGGCCCAGCTTGCCACTGGGGGTCGCGCCGCGTTAGGCAAAATTGTGGAACAATTTTACCAAACCATCCAGGGCCAGGACGAAGCGGAGCGCGACGGAACCAGCGCTTCGCGCAAAGTCTCGCGCGGCATTATGCGGGCGCTTGAGCAAGGGCGGCTGGTGCCGGGGCAGCGCCTGGTGGAAACCAGCCTGGCGGTGGAATACGGCGTTGGCCGCAACGCGGTGCGCGAGGCTGTGCAATGGCTGGCGGCGCATGGCGTTATAGATGTCACGCGCCACCGCTCAGCCTCTATCCGCCGGCTGGATGCGGCTGAGACGCAGGATGTGCTGGAAGTGGCGGAAGCCGTGCTCGGGCTTTTATTGAAGGCAGCGGCAAGGAATTTTCAACCGGCCCGGCACGGGGCAAGGCTGCGCGCGGGGCTGGAGGACGTGGCCCAGGCGGTGCCCGGGGTGTTTGCCAGGGCGAGGCGGCATTTCTACGCCGCGCTGCTGGAGATTAGCGGCAGCCGCGAGCTGCACCGGCTGTTCCCCGCCATCGGGCTGCATGTGCTGCTTGCCCAGTACCGCGCCGTGGCGGCCATGCCGCACGGGTTGGATATGTTCCGCGCCATGGCCGAAGCCGTGGCCAATAACGACGTGGAACATGCCCAGGCGCTGGGGCGCGCGCATATCAGCCAGCTTCGCCAGATTATCCTACAATTCACTAACCACGAACCATTCCACGAAAAAGGGAACGCGCCATGAAAAAAGACGATATCCGCCCGCCGCCGGAAGAGATCATTCTGTACGAAAAAGACCCCAAGACCAAGATCGCGACCATTACCCTCAACCGGCCGGATGCGCTCAACTCGCCCACCATCGCCGCGCGGCTGCGCTATGCCAAGCTCCTGCACCGCGCCAATGTGGATGACGATGTAAAGGTGCTGGTCATTCGCGGCGTGGGCAGTAACCTTGGCGGCGGGGCGGATTTGGCCGAGCAGGCCGACATGCTGGGCGATAACCCGGATTTCTCGCTGCTGCATGAATTCGAGATTGGCGCGGATGAGGATGTAAAATACCCGCCCAAGGGCAGCTACCGCTATTTGGCGCAGCTTACCCAGCTCTACGCCAATTCCAATTTCGGTTGCCGTAGCCTTCAGGATTTCAAGAAAATATCCATCCTGGAAGTAAAAGGCTATTGCTATGGCTGGCATTTCTACCAGGCCGCCGATGCCGATATGATTATCTCCTCCGACGATGCGCTGTTCGGCCATCCCTCTTTCCGTTACGTGGGCTGGGGGCCGCGCATGTGGCAATGGGCCGAGACGATGGGCCTGCGTAAATTCATGGAGATGGTGTTCACGGGCCGCCCCTTCACCGCGAAGGAAATGTACGACTGCAACTTCGTCAACGCCATCGTCCCGCGCGACAAGCTGGAGGATGAGGTGGCGAAATACGCCCATGCCTGCGCCGTCAACCGCCCGACCGACACTGTGTATATGCTGAAAACATTGTTTGAGACCTTCAAGCAGCAGAAGGGCGAATATATGGGCAGCGTGCTTACCGGCTGGCTGGAATCCATGCTGCCGGTTGTAAAAAACGATGGCAGTGAGTTGCGGCTTGACGATGACACGTTCGACAAGGGCGTGAACAATGCAGTGAAAGACAATGACGAATTCTACCCGCCTGAATGGCGCCTGAGCAAATCTGGCCGCCGCAAGGCGCAATAATCGGTTTGCGCCATGCACTATACTAGGCTCGGCAATACGGGGCTTCTTGTCTCGCGCCTCGGTTTTGGCGCCGCCACTTTCACGCAGGGCAACCAGAGCATCGCCACGCTTTATAAAGTGGGGGCGCAACTGGCGGACCAGCTTGTGGGGCGCTGCCTCGATGCGGGTGTGACACTATTCGACACATCCGATGTTTATGCCGATGGTGAATCGGAAACCCTGCTTGGCGCCGCGCTTAAGCCACACCGGGATAAAATTGTGCTGACCACAAAGGTTGGCAATCGCGGCACCACGGACCGCGACTTGTTACGCGGCAATCTCTCGCGCCGCCATATCATCTGGTCCGCCGAGCAGAGCCTGAGACGGCTGGGCACGGATTGGCTCGACCTCTATGTGGCGCACCGCGAGGATTTATACACGCCGCTTGAGGAAACGCTGGAGGCCTTCGATGCGCTCGTGCGTGCGGGCAAGGTGCGCTATATCGGCTTCTCCAACTGGTCCGCTTGGAAGGTGGCGGCTGCGATGGAGCTGCAGAAATCCCGCTATTGGGCGCCATTCACCCATGGGCAGATGTATTATTCATTGCTGGGCCGCGATGTGGAGCGCGATATGCTGCCCATGATGCGCCATTATGGACTCGGCATGACCGTGTGGGGACCGCTTGCTTTTGGCTTCCTCTCCGGCGCCTATGGCCGCGAGGATCTTTCCAAGCCGGATAACCGGTTTTCCAGTTTTGATATGCTGAAATTCGACCGGGAAAAAGCCTTCGCCCTGCTCGATATTCTGCGCGAAGCAGCATCCGCGCGCGGCATCAGCGTGGCTCAGCTTTCTCTGGCTTGGCTGCTGAACCGCCCCGGCGTGAGCAGCGTACTGATGGGCGCCACGAAGCTGCGCCAGCTTGAGGATAATCTCGGCGCGGCGGATATTATTCTGACGGATGAGGAAATGCGGCGCCTGAACGAGGCCACTGCAATCAAGCCGCTCTACCCCAGCGCGGATTGGATAGAGCCGGACCGCCGCGTGGCCAGGGCGCTGCGCGGCGGTCCTGGTGCCTAGGCCGGCACGCGGATAAAAGTAGGGGTGCTGTCGAACTTGGCGATCAGCCACTCGCCATCCGCCCCGCGCCGCACCAGCATGCGCACATCGGCCGCCGAGGCTGGGTCGGCATGCTTGGTGCCGGATTTCATGCCGGCCGTGGAGAAATAGATGAGCGAGAAGCCGATGCTGGCCTCGTTGGCGCTGGTGAAGGTGGTGCGCAGATTGGCCAGCATGTGCCGGTGCACTGGCACGCCCTCCGGCGTGGCGCCAAGCGTTTCCAGGCGCTCCTTGTAGAATTGCACTACGGCGTCGCGGCCCGTGCGCGGACCGCCGCGCACAGTGTAGCTGCAATCCTCGGTGATCAGCCCGGCGATGTTGGTGCCGTTATTCACGTCCAGCTCATACGACCATTCATTGATCAATTGCTGGATCTCGACCACGGCAACGGCTTGCTCTGGGGTGAATTTGGCCACGTTAGCTCCCTCTAACTTGTATGAAACGTGAGCGTACCTAGGCGCGCATTCACCCCGCGGTCAACTTACAGCCCCGTATTTTCCGCGCCCATGCCGGAAAAGCCTATGCAATACCCGCCATCCACAGGCAGAACAACGCCGGTAATGTACGAGGCTTCGCCGCTGGCCAGGAACAAGGCGGCGGCGGCAATCTCGCTCGCCAGCCCCCAGCGCTTCAGCGGAATGCCCGCCAGGGTGGGTGCACCCGGCGGCGGCTCGGCATGGGTTTTCGAGGCCGGTACAAGCCCGGTCCAAATGGTGCCCGGCGCCACCGCGTTTACGCGGATATTGTAATTGGCGTAGTCCAGCGCCGCGGCCTTGGTCATCTGGTTCACGCCCGCCTTGGCCGCGCCGTAAATGGAGTGGTGCTTCCACCCCACCACACCAGACGCCGAGGTGGTGTTCACGATGGACCCGCCCCCCGTCTTCATCATCGACATCACGCCATATTTGATGCCGAAGAACACGCCGCGCAGATTCACGGAATGAACCTTGTCCCAGGCCTCGGTGCTTTGCTCGTGCAGCGGCGCCATGCCGCCGCCAAACCCGGCATTGTTGCAGAGAATATCAATGCGCCCGAATTTCTTTTCGGCGGCCTCGATCATGGCCTGCACATCAGCCTCTTCCGCCACATTGGCATGCACGGCAATCGCGGCATCGCCCAGGCCGGCCGCCACTTCGTCCTGCTGGCCGCTAATATCGGCCAGAACCAGCTTCGCGCCCTCGGCCGCGAACATCTGCGCCATGGCCTTGCCCATGCCCGAGCCTGCGCCTGTAATGACAGCAACCTTATCCCTCAGTCTCATCCCCAAATTCCTTGTTCTGCGGCGCCGGGCAAAGCCCCGCGCATGGGTCAAAAGCATGAGGCAGGATTGCCAATGCCCACCCAACTGCGTTAGCACCATGCTAATAAAGCGTTCAGGAGGTGTCCATGCCAGTTTTAACCAAACGTGCTTTTCTTGCAGGCATCGCTGCAACCCCTTGTTTTGCAAGAGCCACTAAGGCCGCTTCGCCGGTCTTCGCGCCAGAGCCGGGGGCATGGGTGCGCTATCAGGTCTCCACAACGCTTAACCTGGAGCCGCCCAAAACCCTGGCCCAGGCCTGGGTGCCTCTGCCTTCGGTTACCAGCGCGGCCTGGGTGAAGCCGCTGGGCAATGACTGGCAGGGCGAAGGCTTTACGGCGCGGGAAGTGGATGTGAACGGCGCGAAGATGCTGCATGTTACCTGGCCCGCGGGCACTGCCGCGCCCGCCATTACGGTGCGCAGCCGCTTTGCCTCGCGCAGCAGGGCGGTGGATTGGAGTAAGCCCGCCAACGTGCCGCCCCTGAGCGCGGCGGAGCGGCAGTTTTACCTTGATGCCACGGATTACATTCCGGTTACCGGCGAAATCCAGCAGCTTTCGGACCAGATCACGGCCGGCGCCACGGATGAGCGGGCCAAGGTGGCGGCAATTTACAACTGGGTGGTCTGCAACACCTATCGCGACCACAAGGTGCTGGGCTGCGGCACGGGCAATGTCGCCGCCATGCTGAAATTCGCCGATTTCGGCGGCAAATGCGCCGATCTTAACGGGTTGTTCGTTGGGCTGGTGCGCGCCGCCGGTATTCCCGCCCGCGATATTTACGGCGTCCGCGTTGCCCCCTCGGCTTTTGGCTACCAGAGCCTTGGCCTAAAAACCACCAATGCCACCAAGGCGCAGCATTGCCGGGCGGAGGTGTTTCTTTCCGGCTATGGCTGGGTGGCGATGGACCCAGCCGATGTGCGCAAGGTGATGCTGGATGAGCCGCCCGGCAATTTGCCCCTGAGCAACCCCAAGGTGGAGGCTGTGCGTCAAGCCCTGTTTGGCGGCTGGGAGGGCAATTATATGCCCTATAACCATGTGAATGACGTGGTGCTGCCCGGCGGCGGCGGGCGGAGTCTGCCATTTCTCATGTACCCGCAGGCGCAAATCGATGGTGTATGGCTCGATTCACTGGCGCCGCAGACGGTAAAATACGGCATCCAGGCGGTAACGCTCTAAAGCAGAACGAAATCCACCGGCGCCAGATGATGTACCCCAATGGCGGCGAGCGAGATAACCAGCACAAGGCCAAGCCGCGGGGCTATAACCGGCAGCACCAAGCCGCGCAGGGTGTAGAGTAGAACAAGGCCGGATGGGTGCTCGCGGATAATCATGCGGCGGGCATGCAACCGGCCCGCATCGGGGGCCAGTCTTGCCGCGCGGCGGTCTTTGCCGCATAGGTGCGGCAACTCACAAAGGAAGGTTCCGCCTCATGCGTCTGCAGTTCTCTGCTTTGGCCCTTGCCGCCGTACTTGCCGCCCCTGCCGCTTATGCACAGCCTAAGCCAGCGGCCGCGCCGGCTGCCCCCGCCGCCAAGAACGCCGACCCCGTGGTTGCCATTGTGGGCAATTACACCGTTCACATGAGCGACCTGCAGGCCGAGCTGGCCACCCTGCCACCCCAGATGCAGCAGCTTTCTCCCGGCCAGCTCTACCCGGTGCTGCTGAACCAGGAAGTTGACCGCAAGGCCGTGCTGGCCGCCGCGATGAAGGCGGGGCTGGAAAAAGACCCGGATGTGGCGAAGGAAATGCAGGACGCCGCCAACATAAAGCTGGAAAACGCCTATGTGCGTAAGCAGGTGATGGCCCAGGTGACCGATGCCGCCGTGAAGGCCGCCTACGAGAAGGACTACGCCAACAAGCCGGGGCCTGAGCAGGTGGAGGCGCGCCAGATTCTGGTGAAGACCGAGCAGGAAGCCAAGGACATCATCACCCAGCTCAACCAGGGCGCTAACTTCGCCACGCTGGCGCAGAAGGACAGCATCGACCCCGGCGCCAAGAATGGCGGCCAGCTTGGCTGGTTCAGCAAGGATGAAATGGTCCCGGCCTTCGCCGATGCCGCTTTTGCGCTGAAGCCCGGCCAATACACCAAGACCCCGGTGCAAACCCAGTTCGGCTGGCACGTTATTTTGTGCGAAGGCAAACGCACCGCCCCCACCCCCGCCCTGGCGGATGTGGAAAGCCAGATTAAGGAGAAGCTGGCTGACCAGGCTGTGCAGTCGACCCTCGACCAGGTTCGCTCGCAGGTGAAGATCCAGCTCTTCAACCCGGATGGCTCGCCCATCAAAGACTCTGGCGCCGCACCTGCCGCGGGGCAATAATGGCTAAAATTCCCGTCTCGCCGCTGGCGCTTCCGCTTCCGCCCTTGCCCCCCGTGGCCGGGGTGAGGCTGGCCACGGCAGAGGCGGGAATCCGCTATAAAGGCCGTACCGATGTGCTTCTGGCCGAGCTGGCCGAAGGCACGTCGGTGGCCGGCGTGTTTACCAAAAACCTGTGCCCAGGCGCGCCCGTTACCTATTGCCGCGAGGTGCTGCAGGGCGGCACGGCGCGCGGGCTGGTGGTGAATGCGGGTAATGCCAACGTGTTCAACGGCGTGGCCGGCATGCGCGCGGTGGAAGAAACGGCGGCCGCTGCGGCGAAGTCGCTCGATACCAGTGCCGATAAAATTTTCCTCGCCTCCACCGGCGTTATTGGCGAGCCGCTGCCCGCGCATAAAATTGTTGCCGTAATGGACGAGCTGCGCGGCAGGCTGGCGGAAGATTGCTTCGCCGAGGCCGCGCATGCCATCATGACCACCGACACTTTCGCCAAAGGCTCCACCCGAATGGCGAAAATTGGCGGGGTGGAGGTGCGTATCAACGGTATCGCCAAGGGCAGCGGCATGATCGCGCCGGATATGGCGACCATGCTGAGCTTTATTTTTACCGACGCGGCGATTCCCGCCCCGGCATTGCAGGCGATGCTGGCGAAAAGCGTCGATTCCACCTTCAACTGCATCACTATCGACAGCGATACCTCGACCTCGGATACCGTGCTGCTGTTTGCCACTGGCCAGGCGGGCAATCCGGTTACTGAAGAGCCGGTGCATCTGGCCGATTTCCGCCGCGCCTTGCACGAGGTGATGCACGATCTCGCCCTGATGGTGGCGCGCGATGGCGAGGGCGCGCAGAAGCTGGTGACCATTCACGTCGAGGGCGCGGTTTCGCACGCTTCGGCCAAGAAAATCGGGCTTTCCATCGCCAACTCGCCGTTGGTGAAAACCGCCATTGCGGGCGAGGACGCGAATTGGGGCCGTATCGTCATGGCCGTGGGCAAGGCGGGCGAGCCGGCCGACCGCGACCGCCTGGGCGTGGCCGTGGGCGGCGTGTGGATGGCGCAGGCAGGCGGCGTGGTGCCGGGCTATGACGAGACCCCGGTGGTGGCGCATATGAAGGGCCGCGAGATTGAGATTACCGTGGATATAGGGCTGGGCGATGGCCGCGCCACCGTTTGGACCTGCGACCTGACGCACGGCTATATTGATATTAACGGGTCGTACCGGAGCTAAGCTCTTCAACGTTTCGCTTTGTATTCCGGCGGGCGATTCATCATTCCCGCGACGGCAGGCAGATAACGGCGCGCAGGCCGGGGTTGTTATCGAAAAGCTGCAGCGTGCCGTTATGTAGTTGCGCCACGGCGGAAACCAGCGCCAGCCCTAGCCCGGAACCCGCTGTGCTGCGCGCGGCCTCGGCGCGGAAAAACCGCTCGGTGGCGCGGCGGCGGTCCGCCGGGGCAATGCCGGGGCCACGGTCGGCCACCACAATCTGCACCACATCATCCTCCAGCCGGGCGGAAAGATCGATGGTCATGCCGGGCGTGGAGAATTTAAGCGCGTTATCCAGCAAATTCGCCACGGCCTGCTGCACCAGCTCGCGGTCGCCAAAAATGGGCAGCGGCGCGTTTATAACGGCGCGCAAATGCAGCCCGCGCTCTTCCGCCACGGCGCGGTACAGCTCGTCCATGTCCCATAGCGTCTGCGTCAGGTCTATCGGCGCAAAGGCGGCGCGGCGCGAACCGGCTTCGATCTCGGCAATGCGCAACAGCGCCTCGAACACGCCCACAATCCCGTCCAGGTCCTGAATGGCCCGCTCGATGGCCGCCTGCATATCCTCCTTGCTCTCGGCATGCAGCGCGGCATCCTCCAGCCTTGCGCGGGCGCGCGTAACCGGCGTGCGCAAATCATGCGCGATGGCGTTGGAGACCTGCCGCACCCCGTCCATCAGGCGCGAGATACGGTCCAGCATGTCGTTGATAATGACGGCCAGCTCGTCGAACTCCTCGCCTACGCCCAACGGCAGGCGGCGCGAGAGGTCGCCCTTGGCGATGGCACGGCTGGTGATGGAAATATCCCGCACCATGCGCCGGAAGATGGAGCGTATGACGATGGCGCCCACCACCCCCAGCCCCACCATGAGGAAGCCGGTCCAGATAAGCCCGTTGCGCAGCACACGCCAGAGCTGCGCGCGCACCCGTACATCGCGCCCCACAATCAGCCGCGCTCCGTCCGGCAGCGCCTCGGCCCGCAGCAGCGCCACCGAGGCCGCGCCATTCCTGGTAACGGGCAACTGGTACCAGACATTCATCTGCGTCAGCCCTTGCGGCCAGGAATCGAGGTTGCCCGCCACGCGCTTATTCGCGCCGTCCACCAGCAGATAAATACCGCCTGTATCCGCCGGGGTCATAAGGCGTGTGGCAATGGCCTCGGCCACTTCGGCCAGATTGCCATCCGGCGGCTGCGCCAGCGCCGTAAGGGCCAAGTCATCGCTATGGATGGCATTCTCCACCTGGCGCTGCACCAGCCCGATGGTGGAGTACCAGAGCGAGACGGCCAGCAGGCACGAGGAAACGCCGAACATAAGTGCGTAAAGCACCGCAAAGCGCCGCCCGGCCGAGCGGATAAGCCGCCAGGAGCCGGGGGCGTGGATCACGCCCGGCGGCGCTGCGCTATCTGCTGCCATACGCTTCATCGGCGCCGCGCCAAGCTCCTTCCGGTTCTGCCCTGCCGCGCAGGGGGGCCGTCCTCACACCTCTTCGGCGCGCAGCATGTAACCGGCATTGCGCACGGTATGCAGCAAGGGCAGCTCAAAGGGCTTATCAATCTTCTGCCGCAGGCGCGACACATGCACGTCGATCACATTGGTCTGCGGGTCGAAGTGATAATCCCACACGCCTTCCAGCAGCATGGTGCGTGTCACCACCTGGCCGGCATGGCGCATCAAATACTCCAGCAGGCGGAATTCGCGCGGCTGCAGCTCTATTTTCTGGTCGCCCCGGCGTACCGAGCGCGAGAGCAAATCCATTTCCAAATCGCCCACCGTCAGGCGGGTCATCGGCCCGTCGGTCTTGCCGCGCCGTGTCAGTGCCTCCACCCGCGCCAGCAGCTCGGCAAAGGCGAAAGGCTTGGTCAGGTAGTCGTCACCGCCCGCCTTCAGCCCCTTCACCCGGTCATCCACCTGGCCCAGCGCGGAGAGGAACAGGACCGGCGTGGCATTGTCCTGGGCGCGTAATGTCTCCATCAGCCGCAGCCCGTCTATGCCGCCCGGCAGCATGCGGTCCAGGATGATGGCGTCGAAATTCTCCGAGGCGGCCAGAAACAGCCCGTCTCTTCCATTGTCAGCGTGCTCCACGGTGTGCCCCGCTTCGCGCAGGCCCTTCACCACAAAACCAGCCACGTCTTTGTCGTCTTCAACGACGAGTATGCGCATACGTCATTCCCCCAATTGCGCCGGCCGCCGTCCCACGGTGACCGGTACGTGGAATATATGTTGGTTTCCTTGGACCCCAAGGATGACCTTAACGCCGGGTTGCAGTCCGGCAATAGCCCTGGTCAGCCCATCGGCCCCGGAAACAGCTTTGCCGTTCACCGTCAACACCAGCTCGCCCGGCGTCAACCCCGCTTTATCGGCCGGCCCGCCCGGCTCCAGCCCGGTAATAGTGGCGCCGTTTAGGCTGCCATCCGGCCCCGGCGGCGGGTCCGCCACGCCCACGCCCAGCCAGCCGCGCGGCACGGCGCCATGGGCGATCAGTTGCGCAACAATCGGCTTCGCATCATTGCTCGGAATTGCGAAACCGACGCCTACCGAACCGCCGGAAGGCGATACAATTGCTGAATTTATGCCAATCACCTGCCCCTGCATGTTAAAGGACGGCCCGCCCGAATTGCCGGGATTTATCGGCGCGTCGAGCTGCAAAAAATGGGTGAAGGGGCCATCGCCAATCTCGCGTCCCTCGGCGGAAACAATGCCGAGCGTGAATGAGTTGCCCAGCGCGAACGGGTTGCCCGCGGCCAGCGCCCAGTCGCCCACCTGCATCTTTGCGGAATTACCCCAGCGCGCCGGAACCAGCGGCGAAGATGACGTTATTTTAATGACAGCGATATCTGTCAGGTCGTCCGCGCCCACCAGCCTGGCCTTGTAGCGGCGGCCATTATCCAGCGTCACGATAATCTGGCCGGCTCCGGCGATAACATGGTCGTTGGTGACGATCATCCCGTCTGGGCTGACAATGAAGCCCGAACCCGCTGCCTGGCCGATAGGAGGCTGCAGGGTCTGCCCGCTTCGCACGGGCGGTTTGGGCAGGGCGGCGCCTGGGGCCTCGGTTACCGCAATACCCACCACGCTGGGCGCCACTTGCTTCACCAGCGGCGCGAGCGAGGCCGGCGTGCTGGCAAACGGCCCGAATTCGGCGCGCGCCGCCCCCCAGGTTAGGCTTGCGGCCAGCGCCGCCAGGGCCAAAGCCAGGGCCAGGCGCTTCATCATGCTCTTGCTCCCATGGTTTGGCATAACCAGCCCCGGCCGTGCCGCGCAAGCGCCATGGCGGCTTGTCAGCTTAAGGCGCCGCCCTACATTTATTTATTGCCGCCGAACCTAAATGCAGGTTTATGAAAGATACACGCGGCCGCGGAATGTTCGAACATCACAGGAGAGCCAGCCGATGGACGACACGAATTTCTCACCCGATGCCCCGGAAGCCGAGGCGCTGAAGCGCGATTTCGCCAAGCTGCGCGCCACCCTGGACGCGGTGAAGGACAGGCTTGGCGAAAACGCCCATGATGTGCTGGACCGCGTTTCCGCCTTTCTCGACCAGTCCAGCCTTAGTACCCGGCTCGATAATATCGAGGAGGAAATTACCCGCCTTGGCGGCAGGCTGAAGGATACGGGGCGCGATGCCGCTGCCCGGCTGGAGACGGAGGTTTCCGCAAAGCCGCTTGCCAGCGTGGCCATCGCCTTCGGCATCGGCCTGCTCGCCGCCAGCCTGCTGCGCCGCCGCTAGCCCATGAGCCTTGCCCGCTTCACCCGCGACACGCTAAAACGCGCGGCCTTGTGGGGCGGGCTTGCCACCATCGTGCTGTGCCTGGCGCTGGGCGCCCTGGCCCTGCTGGGCGTGGCTTTCTTCCTGTGGCTGGAAAGCCATTTCAGCCCCGCTATCGCCGCGGTGCTTACCGCCCTGGCCCTGCTGCTCACGGCCTTGCTGGTTATTCTGGCCGGCTGGCTGTGGCTCGCGCGGCACCCCGTTCGCCCGCCCAGCGTGCTGGGCAGTATGGGCGGGCTGCTGCCCAGCTTTGTCAGCCTGGCTGGTGCGCTGGTGCGCCAAAACCCCAGGCGCGCCGTGGTGCTGGCCGTGCTGGCCGGGGCGCTGGCAGAGTATCTGGCCAAGGATGAGCAGGAAGACAGCTAGGGCCGGGCAACCCGCATTGCGGCAGGGCAGGCACGCGGGGGTGCGCATTGCCTGGGCATTGTTACGCCGCTATGGAGCTAGCGCCTCGTAAACTCAAATGCTTCAGGGAGTGCAGCCATGGCGGAAAATTTCGACCTCATCGTAATCGGGTCCGGCCCTGGCGGCTATGTGTGCGCCATCCGCGCCGCGCAGCTCGGGCTGAAAGTCGCCTGCGCCGAGAAGCGCGCCACGCTCGGCGGCACCTGCCTCAATATCGGCTGCATCCCCTCCAAGGCGCTGCTGCAATCTTCCGAGAATTACGAAGAGCTGATGCATGGTTTCAAGGACCATGGCATCAATGTGCAGGGCGTCTCGCTGGACCTCGCGCGGATGCAGGCGCGCAAGGGCGAGGTGGTGACCGCCAACACCAAGGGCATCGAGTTTCTGTTCAAGAAGAATAAGGTTACTTGGCTGAAGGGCGAAGCCAAATTCACCGCCCCCGGCGCCATCGAGGTTGCGGGCGAGGCCTATACGGCCAAAAATATCGTCATCGCCACTGGCTCTGATTCCGTGCCGCTGAAAGGTGTCGAGGTGGATGAGAAGCGCATCGTCACCTCCACCGGCGCGCTGGAGCTGGACAAGGTGCCCGGCCATATCGTCGTCATCGGCGGCGGCGTTATCGGGTTGGAGCTTGGCTCCGTCTGGCGCCGCCTGGGTGCCGAGGTGACGGTGGTGGAATTCCTCGACCGCATCACGCCGGGCCTGGATAACGAGATTTCCAAGGCCTTCCAGCAGATACTCACCAAACAGGGCTTCAAGTTCAAGCTCGGCCATAAGGTTACCGGCGCCACCGTGAATGGCGAGCAGGTGACCTTGACCGTGGAACCCGCCGCGGGCGGCGCGGCCGAGACCATCACCGCTGACATCGTGCTGCTTTCCATCGGCCGCTACGCCTACACCGCCGGGCTGAACCTGGAAGCCGCCGGAGTGGCCACCGATGAGCGCGGCCGCGTGAAGGTGGACGCGCATTTCGCCACCAACGTGCCCGGCGTGTACGCCATTGGCGACGTGATTGCCGGCCCCATGCTGGCGCACAAGGCCGAGGAAGAAGGCGTGGCCTTGGCCGAGACCCTGGCCGGGCAGCATGGCCATGTTAATTACGGCGCCATCCCCTCGGTGGTGTACACCTGGCCAGAAGTGGCCGCCGTGGGCCAGACCGAGGAAGAGCTGAAAGCCGCTGGTGTGGCCTATAAAATTGGAAAATTCCCCTTCATGGCCAATGGCCGCGCCCGCGCCATGGGCGCCACCGATGGCTTTGTGAAGCTGCTTTCCGACAAGGAAACGGACAAGTTGCTCGGCGCCCATATTATCGGCCCGGATGCCGGTGCGCTCATCGCTGAATGCGTTACCGCCATCGAATTCGGCGCCTCCGCCGAGGACGTGGCTCGCACATGCCACGCCCACCCCACGCTGAGCGAAGCGGTGAAGGAAGCCGCGCTCGCCGTGGATGGCCGACCGATCCATATCTGACATGCCCGGTAAAATCCGCCTTGGTGTGAATATCGACCATGTCGCCACGCTGCGTAACGCGCGCGGCGGCAACCACCCGGACCCGCTGACCATCGCGAAAGCATTAATCGGCACCGGGATGGACGGCATCACCATCCATCTGCGCGAAGACCGGCGCCATATACGCGATGCCGATGCCGAGGCCATTTGCGCCTGGGCCGGCAAGCCGGTGAATTTCGAGATGGCGGCTACGGCCGAGATGGTTGCCATCGCCACCCGGCTGAAGCCGCACGGCGCTTGCATTGTGCCTGAGCGCCGCGCCGAGATCACCACCGAAGGCGGGCTGGATGTGGCGGGTAACCGCGCCTCTCTGGCCCCCGCCATCGCCCGGCTGAAGGATGCGGGCATCCGCGTCTCGCTCTTTGTGGACCCGGAGCCGGACCAGTTGGAAGCCTGTGCGGAAATCGGCGCCCAGGTGGTGGAGCTGCACACCGGCGCCTATGCCAATGGCAAGCTGGGCGAGCTGGACCGCCTGCGCCATGCCGCCGCCCTTACCACGAAGCTGGGCCTGGAATGCCATGCCGGGCACGGCCTGACCTTCGCCAATGTGCAGCCCATAGCCGCCATGCGCGAGGTGGTGGAGTTGAATATCGGCCATTACCTCATCGGCGAGGCCCTGCTGACCGGCCTGCCCGCCGCGATTGCGGAGATGAAACGCCTGATGATCGAGGCGAGGCTGTAACAAGGGGCAGGGCTTGGCCAGCCCGTAACCCCGGCCACCGAGGATGGCAGCCCATGAGCGCGCAAGAGATTGACTGGTATTTCGACGTCATCTCCCCCTTTGCCTATCTGCAATGGGCGCAGCGCCACCAATTCGCGGCCCAGGCCCGGCTGCGGCCCCTTCCCATTGTGCTGGGCGCGCTGCTGAGCCATTGGGAGCAGAAAGGCCCGGCGGAAATTCCCCCTAAGCGCCTGCATACCTACCGGCGCTGCCAATGGTATGCCGGGCAGCTTGGCATACCCTTCCGCTTTCCGCCCGCGCATCCGTTCAACCCCATTGCCGCTTTGCGCCTCATCGTGGCGTGCGGCGCCTCCGAGCAGGCGGTGGATGTTGTGCTGGGCGCGGTATTTGCCGGGGGGCGGGATGTGGCGGACATAACGGTGCTGGAAGAACTGGGCAGCACCTTGGGCGTGAACGATGTTGCCGCCGCCATCAGCCAGCCCGAGGTAAAAGCGCAACTGCGTGCCAACACCGATGCCGCCATCGCCCGAGGCCTGTTCGGCGTGCCCACGGCGGCTGTGGGTGGCGAGCTGTTCTGGGGCGAGGATTCTACAAAAATGCTGCTGGATTATCTCGAAAACCCGGCACTGTTTGCGGTGCCGGAAATGAAGCGGTTGGAAGAGCTGCCGGCGGGGGTGTGGCGGGATGTGGGGAAGAAGGCGGGGTGAGGTAAGGCTGGAATGGTTTGGAGGCCGACTGCGGTCCTACCCAGACATAGGGCGATGGCACGCCGAATCCTAGGACCAGTCATTCGCCGGCGTCGGCCTGCAACGGCTTTCCGCCCAACTACGACATCCTCCGGTTCAAGCGGCGTGCGCGAAAGCGGCCGTTTATCATCGGGCTTGAGATACCGAGATATAACGAGAGGCATGCACTTGAGGAAGTACCGGAGGACGAAGATGTAGACCGGGCAACGCCCGTATTTTGGCATATATGCAGGGAGGAGTACGGATCAGCGTATAAATCTGAAGGATCCCGGGATGAGCGAGAAAATCGAGCAGGGCTTATCGGCTGCGGAAGCCGCAAGGTTGTTGCAGCGGTTCGGAGCGAATGCCGTTGCCGGCACTTCGGAAAGTTGGCTGCATGCGCTGGCGGCGAAGCTTTGGGCGCCACTGCCCTGGATGCTGGAAGCGACGATTCTGCTAGAGTTGTTTCTCGGCCACGGGCCGCAGGCCCTGATAATTTCGGTACTGCTGATGTTCAACGCCGTTCTGGGAATGACCCAGGAGGCCCGCGCCAAGGATGCGGTGGCGGCGCTGAGGCAGACGCTCGCGGTTAGGGCCTCGGTCCGGCGCGATGGCCTCTGGACACGCATCGATGCGTCCGGCCTGGTACCCGGAGATCTGGTGAAACTGGCGCTTGGCGCGGTGGCACCCGCCGACATCAAACTCGCCGCTGGCAGCGTGCTGGTAGACCAATCAATGTTAACGGGGGAATCTCTGCCCGTGGAACGCAAACCAGGGGAACTGGCCTACGCCGGCGCGATGATCCGCCAAGGGGAAGCGACGGGGATTGTGGTGGCGACTGGCGCGCGTACCTATTTCGGCAAGACCGCCTCGCTGGTGCAGGATGCACACGGCGTCAGTGGCGAGCAGCGCGCGGTGCTGGCGGTGGTGCGGGACCTTGCCTTGGTCAACGGTGTCGTTGTGTTGGCGATGCTCGTCTATGCGCATGCGATCGGCCGGACATTCGATGAAACCGTGCCGTTGCTGCTGACTGCGCTGCTCGCCTCGATTCCGGTGGCGCTACCTTCAACCTTCACGCTTGCAGCCGCGCTTTCGGCACGGCGGCTCGTACGTGGGTCCGTGCTGCCCACCAGGCTTGCCGCAATTAACGAGGCGGCGACAATGAGCCTGCTTTGCTCGGACAAGACCGGCACACTGACGCAGAATGCGCTGTCGATTCAAAAAATCGTGGGTTTCGGTGGCGTCGCCGAGGATGCTGTGCTGGCGGCGGCTGCCGCTGCGTCGTCGGAGGGCGGTGATCCGGTCGATCAGGTGATTATCGACGCCACACGGGCACGGCGCGTGGCCGTTCCCGTTCCCGCGCATTTTGAGCCCTTCGATCCGGCCCGGAAATACGCCGAAGCACGGCTTGCAGACGGCGATCTGCTCCGTAAAGGAGCGCTCGGGGCACTGATATCCGTGCCGCTATCCGCTGAACAAGAGAATGCCCAGAAACATCTCACCGAGGCGGGCTGTAGGGTACTTGCCGTAACCCGGACCAATGCCACCACGACCGTTCTGCTCGGATTGCTCGGCCTTGCCGACCCGCCTCGCGAGGACGCGGCGAGCCTGATCTCGGCCTTGCACGATCTTGGCGTACGCGTGGTCATGGTAACGGGCGATGCGCCGGAGACCGCCGCGGTCATTGCCAAAGCCGTTGGGATCACTGGTGGAGTCTGTGATTCGGCGGCGCTGGAGAAACTCTCCGCGCCAGACGATTACAGCGTGTTTGCCGGCGTGTTCCCGGAACAGAAATTTCGTTTGGTAAAGCTGTTTCAACGAGATGGCCATGTGGTCGGTATGTGCGGCGATGGCACTAACGACGCTCCGGCACTGCGTCAGGCGCAAATGGGGATCGCTGTCTCAACGGCAACCGATGTCGCCAAGGCAGCGGCGGGGTTGGTGCTGACATCGCCGGGGCTGGCCGGCATCCTGGATGCGATCCGTGAGGGGCGCGCGGCCTTCCACCGCATCCGAACCTATACACTCTCGATGGTGGTACGAAAAATCGCGTTTGTGCTCTATCTTGCCCTGGGTCTGGTCATCACCGGGCATGCGGTACTGACACCGCTGCTGATGGTGTTGCTGCTGATCGTTAATGATTTCCTGACCATGGCGATCACCACGGATCGTGCTTTGCCCTCGTCCCATCCCCAGCATTGGCGAATTGGCAGGATCATCGGCGAAGGTGGAATTTACGGGCTGGCAACGCTTGGCTATGCCACGCTGATGCTGCAAATCGGCCGTGGCTTTTGGCATTTGCCGCTCGCGGAGATTCGGACACTTTCGTTTTTGACCCTGATGCTGGCGATCCAGGCGAGCGTCTATGTCATCCGCGAAGAACGCTGGTTCTGGTCGTCAGCGCCGGGCATTTGGTTGACGGGCGCGACAGCCGCTATGGTTGCCTTCAGCCTTTTTGTTGCAGGGTTCGGTATATTGATGGCACCGCTTAGTTGGAATATTCTGGGTATAATTATAGCCAGTGTTTTCCTTTTCACTTTTCTGCTCGACCTTCTGAAACGTACTGTTGGCCTGGTTAAGAGCCAGATATTATAGGCACTCAACTATCGGCCGATAGATGCCAGTGGGCCGGGTTAGGGAAGGCTCGCTCTTCATCATCAGCTGCCATTCCGCTCCCGCCCCGAACCGGTGGTACGGGATGCCCGATAAGCAATAACCGTCTCAGGAACGGATAGGCAGCAATCCCCCAACCCAGACTCCCCCTACGCCACCAAAAACTGCAACGTCGCCGCCCCGATCATCTTCCCTGAATGCGGTTGCCACGCCTGCGACCGCACATTGGCAAAACGCCTGGTGCGTGAAACAATTTCGGCGCTCGCAACGCAATCCCGCAATTCCGGCGAGGCCAGATACTCAATCGTGCAGCTAAAAACCTGTGGCACTTTCCCCGCTCCCGCCTCAGCCATCAGCCATGCCGAAGCGGTGAGGTGCAGCAGCGCGCCCACCACCCCGCCATGCAGCGCGGGCACAAGCGGGTTGCCGATTAAATGGTCAGCGAACGGCAAATGCCCGCGCAGCCCTTCATCCTCCTGCCGCAGTTCAAACCCCAGCATCCGCACATAAGGCAGCGCCAGCAGCGGCGCGAAATTATCCCCGTTCATGCGGAAGCCTTTTTCATGCTAATCACCGCGAAGCTGGCAGTGGAAATGGCCAGCGGGTCGCGCTTATCTCCCTCATGCGCTACGGCGCGCACAGTGGCGGTGTTTTCATCAATCCGCAGCACCTCTGCCTCGCAGCGCACGGTGGCACCTTTGGTGCTCTTGCGCATAAAGTCCACGCGCAAATCCAGCGTGGCGGTGCGGTAGC
>JAKBCX010000150.1 GCA_021807465.1 Pseudomonadota bacterium
TGCGCAGGGGCTGCAGGTGGCGCTGGGCAAGGCTTGCGCGGCGGCGCAGAACGGGCAGATTGTCACCTTTGGTATTACGCCGGACAAGCCCGAGACAGGCTATGGCTATATTGAAGTTGGCCCGGCGCTGGAAGATGTGGCCGGGGTGCATGTTATTAGCCGCTTTCTGGAAAAGCCGGAACGCGCCGGGGCCGAGGCGATGCTGGAAGCGGGCGGGTATTTGTGGAATTCCGGCATGTTCGTGTTCACCGCGAAAACGCTGCTGGAAGAGATGCAGATACATGCGCCGGAAGTGCTGGCCGCGGTGCGCAAGGCGCTGGCCGGGCGCAAGGAGGATCTCGATTTTGTGCGGCTCGACGCCGCCGCGTTCAAGGCTTGCCCGGATATTAGCCTGGACTATGCCGTGGCCGAGCGTACCGAGCGCGCAGCCGTGGTGCCGGCGAATATTGGCTGGTCTGACATTGGAAGCTGGAGCGCGCTGTGGGAGTTGGGCGCCAAGGATGACGCCGGCAACGTGGCGCAGGGTGACGTGCTGCTGGAAAATGCCGTGAATTGCTATGTGCGTTCTGACGGCATGTTGACCGCGGTTGTGGGGTTGCAGGATGCGGTGGTGGTGACCACCGAGGATGCCGTGCTGGCGCTGCACCGCGACCACGCCCAGGACGTGAAGAAGATTGTGGACCGGCTGAAGGCCGCCAAGCGGCATGAGGGCATTGCCCATAACCGTATGTACCGGCCTTGGGGGTTCTATGAATCACTGATTGCCGGCGACAGATTCCAGGTGAAGCGCATTGTTGTGCATCCAGGCAACAAGCTCTCGCTGCAGAAGCACTTCCACCGTGCCGAGCACTGGGTGGTAGTGAACGGCACCGCGCTGGTGACACGTGAGGATGAGAAGATCATGTTGCGTGAGAATGAGAGTGTGTACCTGCCGCTGGGGGCGGTGCACCGGCTGGAAAACCCAGGCAAGATCAATCTTGAACTGATCGAGGTGCAGTCTGGCTCTTATTTGGGCGAAGACGATATTGTGCGGATTGAGGATACTTACGGGCGCACGGGCTGAGGCGCTGGGTATAGGGTGTTTATATGGGCGCCGGGCCATTTTGGCCCGGTGTTTTTGTTTGAGAAGATGCTCGTGGCGTAGGTTATTCCCCTTGCGGGCATGTTGGCGCCTTGAGATGCAGGGGATAAAGTGGTGTAAAAACCACACGGCGCGTATGGGACGGAAAGGGCTGGCTATAGGCTGAGACCCGGCTGTGGAGGCTAAACAGAGATGAGTGCGGAGATGGCTGAAAGCCTGGCGGCTGGGGGGCAGGTAGGTGATTATGAAGCTGAAACCACGGCCGATGCGGGCCAGGTGCGGCAGGATGCTGACGCAACCATCCCAGTGCAAGAAGCCACCGAGGTTGAAGGCTATATAGACGGGCTGGATTCGCGCTGGCACGTAATAGGCTGGGCACGCTCCTTACTGCGGGACGATGAGCGGCTTAAACTTGAGCTGGCCGAGGGCAACCAAACAATCTCCACAGACAGGGCCGAGCGTTTCCGTGGAGATCTGCTGGCCTCCAAGCGTGGCGACGGTAAATATGGGTTTCAATTATCCATTCCCGCCAGCCTGTTTGATGGCCGGAGGCATAATTTTACCGTGCGCGTGGCACCGCCGGCCACGCCCTATGTGCTGGGGCGGCTGGATATTATTTTGCCCAGCCGTTTGCCGAAGGCGGCCGGAGGCGTGGCAGGTGCGGCTGCGGCCCAGATTGTGGAAGAAGTGCTGGGCGCCGGCGCGGCGCAGCCGGTGAATTACTTGGAGATTTACGTGCAGAATCTCACCTCGGCGCTGGATGCCGTGGCGCGGGAATATGATTTTGCCACCGCATTGGGCTTGCTTTATGTGCATGTATTGCGCCGCCGGATTGATGCGGGTGGGCTGCAGACGCGCTTGACGCGGCTAAGCAAAAACCCGGAGCAGCTTGCCGGGGTGGTACGCGAGATTGTGCTCTCGGACGAGGCGCAAAGCCGCCTCAAAACGCCAAGCGGTTATCACCTGCCGGACCTCGAGGCGCTACTCGCCTGGACCAGGCTGCGGCCGATTGTTTGAGCATGTGCCTGTCCGTTCCATACGCGCCTGGCTGTAAAGCCGCGGCCGTTATCTGAAAGCGAGTTTCATGATCTATTACAGTCATCGTACCCGCAAGGCTCTGGCTGAAGGGCATGTCTATCTACCCCTGGGCTTTGCTCATTATTCCTATGGCTCGGTTTGTCAGAAATTTTTGGAGCTGTTCAGGCGGGGGGGCATAAAGGCGCAAGAAGTATTGATGCCGGAAATTTATGCCAATGCCGCGCATTTAAGCCCGCCCGGCGGTGGCAAGCGGCCCGTGCATTTGGCTTTCAAGCCATACGAAGAAATCCGTTTGCTGAAGGGCGCGGCCAACGTGGCCCATGTAGCTTGGGAATTCAGCAAGGTGCCAAGTTTCGAGGGGCTGCCCTTCGACCACCCGCGCCGCGATAACGTGTTGAACGACTATGTGCATGTGCTGGGCATGGCATCGGAAATCTGGGTTGGGTGTGAATATACAAAATCGGTTTTCGAGGCGCATGGGCTGAAGCGCGTGCAGGTTATGCCGGCACCGATAGAGGTGGGTCCACCCAAGGCTGAATCTGGCGGAGATGAGCGGCTGGCCGGTTTGTTCAAGATTGGCTGTTTGGAATTCACGCGCAAGGCGATTGCCGGGTGTATCGACAGCACGGGCGCGCCGCGGCTGGATAACAGCACCATGTTCCGTGCCGAGGAATGCCGCGCCAATGGCGGGCGCGTGTTTTTTTCGGTATTCAACCCCGGCGACCCGCGCAAGAACATTGCCACTTTATTCCTGGGCTTTCAGGAATATCTGCATCGCAGCAAGCGGAATGATTTGCTGATCGTCAAACTCGTGCTCGATGGCTCGCCGCAATCGGTGCGCCAGGCGCTGAGCACGTATATGCCGAAGCATTTCGACTATGCTGGTGTGCCAATCTCTTTTGTTGATTGCGCGAATATATTGCTTGTGCCCGAGCGGCTGCCCGCCGAGGAGCTGGAGGCGCTGTACCAGGCGGCGGACTTTTATATTTGCACCAGCGCGGCGGAAGGGCAGGGGTTGCCGGTGCAGGAGGCGATGGCGGCCGGGCTTGTGCCTATTAGTGCCGCCGAGACCGCCATGGCCGATTACATAAAGCCGGCCCATGCCATTGTGCTACAAACCAGCGAGGCGCCGATACCGCTGCAAGTATCCGAGGCTTATGGGTTGTGGGGGGTTTCGTGGCAGCTGGCGGGGCACCAGGAGCTTGTCCGCGCATTGCAGCAAGCGGCGGAGATGCCGCGCGATGAATATGAGCAGCGCTCGCAGGCGGCGCGGGCTTTCATTCAAAAAGAGTACGGGTTCGATGTTATCAGGAAGAAGCTTCTGAAACGCATGAAGGAATTGGCCGCATGAGCAGGGGGCGCGGCAGTGCCGCCGAACAGATTATCCGCCGCAATGCCGCGGTGTTCATGGACGTATCGGCCCTGATGGAGACCGCGTGGACCGGCATTGCCAATGTTACGGCCAATATGGCGCGAGAATTGTACCGGCAATTACCCAATAACAGCTATTTTTTCTCGCGCGGCTCGGTTATTGACCCCAGGGCGCTGGTTACGGCCATTGAGCGCGCGCCAGGTTGTTACCTTGAGGTGCTGCTGGAGAATGGCCATGCCCAGCTTGGCAGCTTGGGCGATTTTATTGGCTTGGCACCGGTTTCCATCGGGATTTTTCCCAATATTAAAACAGCGCATCGTGTTTTCGATGTGGAAGCGGTGGTGCTGCATGACCTTTCCGCCATGCTGATGCCCGAGCTGCACCATGATTGGGCGGCCTATGAGCACACCAAGGCGATGATAAAGGATGTGAACTCGTCGGAAGTGGTATGCAGCGTCTCGGCCGCCACGCAGGCCGATGCCATGACCTATCTGGGGGTAAAGCCGGAAAACGCGATTGTCTCGCATCTTGGTGTGCGCCCGCCGCCAGAAGGGGCGGAGCCGCTGCCGCGGAAGAATTTCGCCATTGTGCTGGGCACCATAGAACCGCGCAAGAATTTGCGCCTGGTGGCGGAATACATGCTCAGCCGGCCAGGTTTGGCGCGGAACCTGGCCATGGTGTTTGTGGGGCGGCGCGGCTGGGGGCCGGCTTTTGATGAGGTGTTCGGCGACTTGCTGACCAACTCGCCCTGGAAAGACAAGATGTATTTTACCGATTTTGTTGGTGAGGCCGAGAAATGGGCATTGATGCGCAGCGCCCGATTCGCCATCTTCCCCTCGTTGTTCGAGGGGTTCGGCCTGCCAGTGCTGGAGTGCATGGCCGCTGGCTGCCCCGTCATCGCCTCGCGCAGCTCTTCGCTTGTGGAGTTCGGGCTGCCGGAACCGATGTATTTCGACCCGTTCTCGCTCGCCGATTTTTCGCGGGCCTTCCGCCACATGGAGGCGATGCCGGCGGATGAACATGCAAGGCTGGCCAGCGAATTGCGCAGCCAGGCGGCGGCTTTTACCTGGGATGCCTGCTTTTCCAGGCTGTTAAAGGCGGCCGTGGCGCGCCTGCCGGTGCAGTAGGGGCCGCGTTGCTTGCCGTGGATGAAAGATGGTAGTTGTGCATATTAGAGTGCAGCGAAGGGGGGTGGCGCGCCTTTCTTGTGGATAAACGCGCCTGAGGATGAAAGTTAGGGTTAATGAGTCAGATTGCCGTTATTTTCGGAATGCAAAGGTGCGGTTCAAATTTCTTTTTATCAGCCTGCCGGTGCTACGAAGATTTGACGGTTTATGGCGAAATGTACCACCGTGGCGGGGTTTTCCCCTTCCAGCAGAGCCAGCCGGGTGATTACGAGATTAAGCGCAAGCTGGCTAACTTCATCCATAACCAGTTTCCCGAGCATGGAGACCCGGTATTGGCGGGCTGGGATTTCCAGGCGCCTTACAGCGCGGAAAGTGACGAGCGGCTGAGCCGGAGCCTGGTGCAGTTCGCCCACCGCGCGCCCAATAAATATTTCGCCGCCATCCGGGAGACGGCGGAGACCAGCCGGACGCT